>JASFUN010000061.1:0-7609 GCA_050050255.1 Anaerolineales bacterium
GCTCCCGGTCGAGCAGAGCGAACAGCCAGAAGACGAAGGTGTCGGCGAGCAGGCGATTCCCGTGCAGCGGGAGGCAGGATCACCAGAAGATGTAAAAGCAGGCCGACGGGTTTGGCTCAACCGGCTCCTGCTGGGAGTCGAAGTGCTGGCTGTCATCGGATTTGCATACATCTTGCTCAGCGGCGCAGGAGCACTTCGCCAGCTGAATGCAGAGGTCGCCGAAGCGCTTTCCGTGGGGCCGGCATCCCCGACGCCATTGATTACGGCTGTTGTGCTGCCCTCAGGCCACACGCCGCCAACCGACCCCGGAGGCGCACGCCCCAATGAAGCCGAAATCCCGGAACATCTGCGTCCGATCGTCCAATCGATGCCCAGCGTGTCTGCGCCTACACCGGGTCCTTCTCAAGCACGCAGCATCTTCATCCCCAAACTATGGAATGACGCGGCGCCTGTCGTCCAGGGCGATGGTTGGGAGCAGTTGAAAAAGGGTGTCGGCCAGCACATCGGATCTGCCGATCCCGGTGCTAACGGCAACATGGTGCTCTCGGCTCACAACGATATTTTTGGGGAGCTTTTCAGAGACCTGGATAAGCTCAAGCCCGGCGATGAAATTCGCGTGCAGACCTCAATGCAGGAATACATGTACCGGGTCACAGGCATGCGCATCGTCAGCCCGACCGACGTCAGCGTGATGTCCCCGACGACCAAAGCGACGGTAACATTGATCTCATGCTACCCCTACCTCAAGGATACGGAGCGCATTGTCGTCTTCGGAGAGCTCGTCGACGGATAGCCAACTGTAAAGTCTCCATTGGCCAAGAAAGCCTATAGTAGAAAGCAGAATCCCTTTGTATTGTGATTGACAATGGGTCATATGCCATTTAATGATTGCATTTATGTCAATTAGGTTGGGGTACTATGGATCAACAGATTTCATCCCAAAGTGAAGACAGTGGCGGCTTCAGATTCAGCCTGCGCTGGAAGATCATCCTCCCCTTCATCCTGCTCGCGCTGCTGCTGATCACCGGAATGGCGGTCTTGCTGATGCGACAGCAGAGCGAAGCGGAGGAAGTACGCTTCCTCAGACAGCTGCGCGACAGCGGGCAGCAGGTGGTCGATGAGGTGGTGCGGGTCGAGAGTCGTTTGCTCGAGATCGAACGCGCTGTCGCAAACACGCAGGGTGTGCCCGAGGCGGCCGCGCTGAGTGATGCTGAGACGCTGCGGGCGCGAATTTTGCAGACCGTCATCAACAGTGACGTGGATATGACCGTCATCCTCGATCGGGAAGGGACAAGCTTGCTTGCCCTGCGGAAATCGAGCCCCGACTCTGCGCCCAGTGATCTTCTCGCCCTGCGAGGCGAAGGTTACTACCGGGACTGGTTGGCGGTCCAGAAGCTGCTTCAACTGGACGATACGGCCCGCGCCCAGGATGAGATCGGCGAAAAACAGGCAGGCATGGAGACGATTTTTATCGGTGAGGAATCCTACAATGTCCTCTTTATCGGTGGGCCAATTTACGACGAACAGGGCACCGTGCTCGGGGCAGTGCTGGTGGGCACGTATCTTGATAACATGCTCGCTCAACTTGCGGATGTGGCTGGCTCCCACGTCTCTGTATACGATCCTGATACCGGGCAGCTTTTAGCAACCGACCTGGAATTGCGCGGCACTGATGCGAACTCCCTGGCCCTTTCACCCCGGTTGATCGAAGCGGGATACGAACCCGGCGGTGGCCTGGCGCCGTACCGCACGATGCAGGTCGCTGGTCAGGTCTATGGCGAGGTGCTCTCTCCTTTCAGCGTTCGGAACCAGAGCGTCGATCTAGGGCTTTTCGGCATCTCACTGCTGGGCGGTGAGTTCGAGGAAAGTCTGGCAGCCCATGATAGGCAGCAGATGCAGAACCTGCTGATCTTTGGAGCTCTGGCACTTGTCCTGATCCTGGGTATTGGCATGGTTGTCTCGAATTGGGTTACCCGCCCGATCGAGGAACTCACACTGGCGGCGCGGGACACCTTGCTGCTTCCCACTCAACGACCGGTTCCCGAGACCCGGCGTGATGAGATCGGCGCGTTGGCCAAGACGTTGTACCGCATGGTCGATGACATTCAAGATCAAAGTGGGAGCCTCTCCCCAAACCCTTCGGCTCGACCCACCCTTGCCGGCAGCAAGAGTGCAGCGCAAGGTCAAATGATCAAGGTCACGGCTATGCACATCTTCATCGGCGGCTTTGCCATTGATAGTTCAAACGGCGATGCCACGCACTTCATCGACACGGTGAACAGGGTGCACGCGGTCCTGCTGGAGATCATTAAAAGGCATCATGGGCAGGTGCAGCATATTTCAGGGGATGAGTTCAGGGTCTTTTTTGGTGTCTCTCCGAAGTTCGTGTCGATGCCGGTCAGCTCGCTGCAGGCCTCGCACGCCGCGCTTGAAACCCTTGAGTTCATGAACTACCACAACGAGTCTCGCACAGCGGCAGGCAAACCACCATTGGATCTCGGAATTGGGATCTCCACCGGTTGGGTCGCTGTGGGTGAGGTAGGCGTCGAAGGCCAGATGTACTACACGTTCATCGGGGAAACGGTGAACGCCGCCCGCCTGATCGGCCAGGCAACCCGCAGGGTGCGCGGCGGGGCGGTGCTGGTTAGCGAAGAGACTTATGGGTACTTGAATCAAGCGCGCGCTTACTTCGATTTCGGCCGTCACGGTCAAATACCGATGGAGGACAATGATCGGAAGATCGGTATATACGAACTGGAAGGCAGGGACTTTCAGCTTATCGATTGTTCCGACCTGTACCGCGAAGGAGAACGAATATGAAGAGCCGACACAAGTGGATGACCTGGCTTGGACTCGTCCTCGCGTTCTTCACATTTACAGCAGCGATGGCCCTGGTTTTATCGCCCGCTTCGGCAAGCGGGTTTCCACTTTCTTTGAAAATCCGTTCGAATCTTTCGGCGGATTATCGATATGGGGAGTCGACGGCTTCGCTGGGGGTCTTCCGCTTATCCATTATCGGGGATATGCTGCGCGATATGGGCATGGGCGAAAAGGAGGCCTCCCAGCATGAGAACGTGATGAGGCTCGTCATGGAAGCCTCCGTCCCGACGGCAACCGCCTTCGATTTTGAGGGCGGTTCGCCACTTACGGCGACACCGACCAAAACCGCCACGTTGACAGATACCCCCACTTCAACCCCAACCTCAACAGCTACAAATACTCCTCGTCCAACAGCAACAAACACAAAGACGCCTAAGCCAAAAGCAACCAAAACGCCTAAGCCCCCGACAGCAATCGTAGATGTTCAAGCGCCGAGCATCCTGTCATCATCCTTAGACCCGACACCGGGTCCGGAATTGACAGGATGCGAGCTCATCCTGACTGTAGATGTTATGGACCCAGCATACTCAGAAGGTGTCGACCGTATTCAAGCGAAGCACACGATCCCAAGCGGTGAACCTGATACGCACAATTACACTACCTTCGGTGCTTCAGGATCTTATGATGGAGATTCCAACTGGGTAGGGACTTTCTCAGGGACGATCGACATCAAGTATGTCTCAGGATCACAAAGCATCGAAGTCTACTTCAAGGCGTGGGACGTTGCAGGGAACCACTCACCCTGGGAAGGTCCCTACCATTACACTCTAGCAGCAGCAAATGACTGTGATTGATCAATACTTGCATGATGATTGCAGCAATTTGAAGCAGGTGAAATTGAATCATTATGAAAAGAGCCGGCGATTTCCGCCGGCTCTTGCTTTGGATTGCAGTGCGCTTGTTTAGTTTCCTATCGAGTAATCCACGGCTTGATCAGCAGGAGCGCCGGGAGCAGCGCCAGCAGGCTTGAGCCAAGGCATGGGAGGGAGGTGCTGCGCGGTGGGTTCTGCTCAGCGCTCGACGCCTCTGGTTCACGCCCCTCTGCGTCCCCAGTGGACGCTTCCCCATCCTCGACGGGCTCCGGCAAAACAAGCGGATCGCCATCGAGACCCTCGTCGACCACTTCGTAGGCCATCTCAGCACTGACGACGATCACGCGCGGGCCAAGCGCAACCGCAGCGCTGATATCTCCGTCGCTAGCTGCCAGCTTGAAATAATCGTCAGAGAGGAAGGGCACCTTGAGGAGTTCCATGCTCTCCGGGTCGTATGCGGTGTCCACCCAGACGCCGTCGACTGATTTGAACGTGTGCGTGCCGGCGAAGCGGATCACCTCGGCGCTGTCCTCGTCTAGCCCTGGGGCGATTTCAGCCTCCCGGATCTGCGACTCGGCGGCAGCACGCCCCACCGCCTCCTCTCCGGTCACAGCCATCGGCGCTTCATTCATGAACTCGAACACCTGGTCGCCGATCTGTTCCTGGGCTTCAAAACCGATCGCCTCCGGCTCAGTGACCAGGTAAGAAGTGTAAGGGGTTACGATGCCGTAGCGTATGCTCAAGCGGACGATCTGGTCGATAGTCTCCTCATCGGGGCCAGTGAGACGCACGTCGTTCAAGAGCGCGCCGATCTTGCGCGTCGCCCAAAGACGTGGCAGGAAATCCGGACCCCCAGACGAGCGGAAGCGTTGATCCGCGTAGCGGTAAGTCGATTTCTGCCCTTCGATTTTGCCTCGCAGGAGCACATCCTCGACGCCCGAGCTTCGATAGCGGCCGACGATGAGCAGCTGGCTTCCTGAGAATAGGTCGGGCAGTTCCTGAGGGTAGCTGTCGAAAGTGATGACGTCCCCGTAGTCTAGCTCGATGTCGGTGAGCACGGGCAGGTTTACTTTTGCAAAAAAGCCGGAGACGGCTTCATCTATGGCCTGATCAGGGGTCACGTAAGTGGTCGTGCCGCGGACCTTCTGGGCAAGCGAATCAAGCAGATAGGTGTCGACATCGTACCCGACCCCGAAGTTGAACAGGCGGATCTGATCGTCGGCGGCGGCGTTCACGTCCTGCAGGATGCGCTGGGTGTCCGTCACACCTTCCGTCGGCAGACCGTCGGTAAGGAAGATCAGGATCGTGGGTCGGGTTGAACTGGCCATGTCGATTGCTTCCATCAACGCGCGGTAGATATCCGTAGAGCCGACCGCAGCGAGTGATTGTGACCAGCGGATCGCTTCCCCGGCCTCATCTACGGGTTGTATCTCGGGAGCAAACTGGACGACATCTGTACTGAACGCAATCAGGTTAAAACGGTCGTCAGGATTCAGATTTTCGAGGACGTAACGCAGTGCAGACTGTGCCTGGCGGAACTTCTCACCATCCATGCTGCCTGATTTATCCAGGACGACAAGCACGTCCTTCGGAATGCTCTCCTGCGCCTGGACTTCGACGCTTGGAGAGGCGAGCAGCAGGAAGAAGCCTTCCGGGTCCTCGCTTTCAGGATCGCGGTAGGTCATCAGGTTCAACCCGATATCCTCCTGAGAGACGCTGTAAAAAAGGTCGAAGTCCTTGTCGGGTTTAAGAAAGGCATCTTCGTAGCCAACCTTGAATTGGAATTGACCCTGCCTGTCGACGGCAACCTCATGCGAGGGTGAATAGACGGACCGGACCGGCGCGTTCGAATCGACCTCGACGCTGATGATGACACTTTCAAGCGGCTTGGTAGAAAATTTTTCGGTGTTTAGCGGGTAGCGGTAGTGGATCAGGCCGTTGTCGGCTTGAAGCACCTGGCTGTACTGCAGCTGGATTCGGCGCTCACCGCCTGGTGGAATGGGGAAGATCGAAGCCTGAACAGCCTGGCGGTCAACATACTCGAGCAGGGCCGGGTCGCGCATCGTCCGCACGATTTGCTCATAGATACTGCGCGCTTCGTCCTTATCAAGCACCTTCCCCTCAACCGCTTCACCATCGATCCAGAGTGTGAAGGAATCAACCGCAGCCTCGCGTGGGATTGGAAAGATGTAGGTACCCTCCACCGTCCAATCATTATCGTTGCGGAAGACCTGGTCAACGCGTGTGGTCGCAACCTGGTCGACGATCTCCACCTCGACGTGGTGATATTCGATCGCCAGCTGTGTGATCGGGACCGGGCGTGGGCAAGGCCCGGGCTGACAGATCGGCGGATCCGGTATGATGATCCCATCTGCCGAGGCGCTCATCATCGGTGCTATGCTGAGCGCAAGCGTGAGCAAGAGCGGGTAGATAAAGCGTGAGATACGCATGTCAGCCTCCTAAGATGCATCCTTACCAACATGACGATGGAACGAAGTCAAAGGTTCCAGCAGTCCCCGAAAACTACCGGGCGCCGATCGCTTCAAGATCCACGCCCCATGGTATAATCAGCGCGGCTCTCCCACAGGACATGGTGGGAGTTTATTGTGTGTGAGTGACGATGGAAGACAAACTTCAAGGGATTGAACAACGCTTCGAGGAGATCAACCAGGAACTCACCCAGGTGGGTGAGGATTACCAGCGCGCCGCCGAATTAGGTCGCGAGCGTGCCGAATTGGAACCGATCGTCGAAACCTTCCGCGAGTACCGTTCCATGCGCGATGAGCTTGAACAGGCCCGCCTGCTGCTTGACGCAGACGACCCCGCCCTCCAGGAAATGGCCCAGGAAGAAGTGACCAAACTTGAAGCTGCGCTTGAGGCTCGTGAAGAGCAGCTCAAACGCATGCTGCTGCCCAGCGATCCACGCGATCGCCGCAACGTGATTATGGAGATAAGGGCTGGCACGGGTGGTGATGAGGCGACCATCTTCGCTGCCGACCTTTACCGCATGTACACGCGCTATGCCGAGCAGCAGGGATGGAAGACGGAGGTACTTTCGCAGAATGATACCGGCGTAGGGGGCTTCAGGGAGATCACCTTCCGCATCGAAGGCAAGGGTGCATTTTCGCGCCTGAAATACGAATCCGGCGTGCACCGCGTCCAGCGCGTGCCGCAGACCGAGTCGCAGGGACGCATCCACACCTCCACCGCGACGGTGGCTGTGCTTGCCGAAGCGGATGAGGTCGAAATTAAAATCCCCGACAAGGACATAAAGATGGACGTCTTCCGCTCGGGAGGCGCCGGCGGTCAGAGTGTGCAGAAAAACTCGACCGCGGTGCGCCTGACGCATATCCCGACCGGGATGGTTGTGCAATGCCAGGATGAGCGTTCTCAGCTTCAAAACCGCATGCGTGCTCTAAGTATCTTGCGCGCCCGTTTGTATGAAATTGCGGTCCGGGAACAGCAGGAGAAAGAAGATGCAAGCCGGCGAGCTCAGGTCGGTACGGGGGAGCGCTCAGAGAAGATCAGGACCTACAACTTTCCTCAATCGCGCGTTACCGATCACCGCGTCGGAGTGACTAGTTACAACCTGCCGGTCGTGTTAGACGGCGATTTAGACGAATTTATTGACGAGCTTGCAACCCAGGAGGAAGCTGAGCGGCTGCAAGCTATAGGCGTGTGAATGTGGCTGGATCGATCCGGCTAGACCTGGCGCTCCAATCTGCAGCGCGTGCATTGCGCGACGTCACCGACACTCCCAATCTGGATGCCCAAACACTTCTGGCCTATCTTTTGAACCACGATCGGTCGTGGTTGTTAGCCCATCCTGAACACCGCCTGGATCCGGGCACAAATACGAACTTCCATCGGCTCGTCGATCGGGTGAGGCAGGGTGAAGCGCTGCCTTATGTGATCGG
>JASFUN010000062.1:0-7588 GCA_050050255.1 Anaerolineales bacterium
AGGATGTGCGCCCAAGAAAAGCAATCGCTGTCCAAGGAAATTCATTCCGTCACTCCTCACCTATTTCTCAGCGATGATCCCACCGACGACCTTTGTCATCACCAACTCGCCGTCTCTATCAAAGCGCTTGCGTGCAACTTCTTCGATTTGCTCCATCACCTTCTGGTACCCTTCCCGCCCTTCGAACAATCCTTTCCAGAGTTTGCGATCTTCCGAGAGAGAAGCACCTGTGTAGGCGAGGAATGGTTCAACCGAATCAAAAACCAGCGGATTTTCAAAAATGTGCAGTTCAGTTTTAGAGAACAGGTCGCGTATCGTCGATTGAATTTCACTGGCATAGCGTGAGCTGCCCGGCATAGGCGGGATTTCAGCGTCTGTGGCTTCCTTGATCACATCATAAAACAACTGCTTGTTTTCAGGCATGGGACCGGTCGTGAATAAGCGACCTCCTGGCTTCAAAACCCGATGCATCTCCGAGATGGTGAAAGGGATGTCGCTAGCATAGTAAATAGCGAAGCAACACGAAACCAGGTCAAAATCATCATTTTCAATCGGGAAACGCTTATCGAAATCAAGCTCCATGATGCTCCATTTGCCGCCATATTCTTCATTGAGCTCTCGCGCCTGAGCAAGCAGTTCTTCGGAGACGTCCCCGCCCACGATTTCAGCCTCACCATCGAGGAAAACATGAAAAGATTTAAGCTGCTTCCCTGAGCCACATCCCACGTCGAGGATGCGTATGCCTTTCTCAGGGTGCAGCAGATCGAGCATCCATTCATCGATATCACGACTGCCATATTCATTGTGGATGTCAATACGCGTCGCTAAATCTTCGGTCGTCTCTTGATAATCAATTTTCGTCATCAACTACCTCCTCCAAACGCGTCCATTATACCTTCAAGCTTTCTGTGGATTTGCAGCGCTCCGACCCCTGACGACCTCGCCGGGGAGGCGCAAAACCTCAGAAATAGCCTCGGCTGGTTATTCCAACCCTTGATTGAATGCGATGTTGAATCGGCGGTCAGCCAGGATCCCCTCCCTGATGACGTTCAGCACTTCATCGCTTTTCAATCTCGTGACCTCGAAATCACTGAATACAACCATGCCTGGAAGCACACCCTCGGGTTCGAGGAACGAGGATAGATCCAAGGAAGCGTGGAATAACTCAAGATAAAGCAGCCGGCGTGCCGCTTCGACCATTGAGGGTGGAACTTCGATTTCTTCCACTTCAAGGAAAGACTCCAAACGCCGTTCATAAGCATGCCTGTCAGCCGGGATAAATGCGGTTTCTTCATGTGAGTAACGCGCCCGCCCGGCCATGAGCACCGGCGTGCCCAGGATCGTCGCCTCAATACCGATTGATGAATTGTACACAAGCACGAACTTGCAGCTGCGCACAAGGTCATACGAACTTACATAATCAGAAGGCGCCAAGAAGACGACGTTTTCGCGTTCTGCCAGCCGGTGTTCTCGGACCCACTTAGAGACGCTCTGCCGGCTGGTTTTTCCCGGCCTGTCCTCGTCCGGATGAGCTCGCAGGATAAACAATGTTTCGGGATGATGAGCAAATACCCCTTCAAGGTACTCAAGCCATGCGAACATATCCTCGAAGTACGTGTTGGCGTGCACCTGGCTTGTGTCAAAAATCACGTTGGTGAAGACGACGACAGCCTGGTCGAAGCGCTCTATCGTCGCTGCTAGCTCCTCCGGGAGCCCTTCCATCTCAGGCCAGAAACGCACACCTGCCATGCTGAAACGCCCTTCGAAGCGTTCTTCTAGATAGCGGTCCAAGCGTTGTTCCTGAAGCGGACTCAGTTCATAGCCCTCAGGAACCTCCACCTTACGAAAGGTCGCGTGATCGTGGGTGAAATAAGCAGAGGCAGGGCGCAGCCCAACTTCGTGTGTGACCACACTGATGTTTCTCCGCATGGCAAGCTCCCGGAGGATCGCCTCGGGGTAAAAAACGCCGTTGAAAACTACGACGGTCCCAGGCTGCACCTCATCGAGAGCTCGGGAAAATTCGGTGGTCAGGCTAGCCGCGGACGCGAGAAACTGCCTGAAGAGGCGCCGTGTTGCCTCATCATCCTTCAGTTCACCTCTACGCAGAGACCACTGTAATCCTGGCAGACAAAGTCTTCCCAGGGGGATGTCCTTAAGCTTCCAATCCATCATCATGCCCAGGCTCATCCCCTCGAGCTCTCTGTACGCAGAAGCGATCACGGCGTTATCCGATTCGATAGGGACGGTCAGCTCATCGGGGAACAGCAGAGTGCTGAAGCGCATGCAAGTGCGGCACGGGGGAGGTTTGGGAGGATCGCTTATCGCCGCGCCCAGGACACATTGCTCCATGCCGGCGTGGCACACGAGGTAGCGAACCGGAACGCCCTCCGCTCGTAGAGCCCAGGAAGATAAAAGGCTGTAGGCAGCATTCAAGCTCAGCCGATGTATGCGTGTCGATGCGTTGAAAAACAGCACCGGTGCCACATCCTGGCGAGGAGGCCTGGACTGCAGGAAGTGCTCCACCTTGCGGATCTGCGCTTTCAGGGCACGATCCGCCCAAAATTGTTTTGCGCGGTTGATGAATGATTGTGCTTTCAAAACAGAACTATCTCGTCGATGGGTATCGGCGCAGTTTAGCGCGTGAAGCGAGTTCACTCTCGTAGACCTTCTTCACGCCATCGCCCAGGGAGCTTTCAGTTACGCGTATGTATTTGACCAGACGGCGGAAGCCGCCAGGCTCTACCGAAGCAGATTGGTCGCTGCCCCACATAGCACGATCCAGGGTGATGTGCCTCTCAACCAGGCAAGCGCCAAGCCCGACGGCCACGACAGAGGGGATCAATCCCACTTCATGGCCCGAATAGCCAATGGGAGCGTCGAATTTTTCGCCCAAAGTGGGGATCATCTTCAAGTTCAATTCAGAAGGTTCACATGGGTAGGCACTCGTAGCGTGCGTGATGAGCAGGTCATCCTCTCCAATGAGATCAACTGACTGCTCGATCTCCTCCATGGTGGACATGCCAGTGGACAAGATGATCGGCCGCCCCTTGGAACGTGCATGTTGTAACAATTCGTGATCTGTCAGTGAGGCCGATGGGATTTTGATCGCCAGAACCTCAAATTGGTCCAGGAAATCTACGGAAGGTTGATCCCAAACCGAAGCAAACCAATCGATACCCTTCGCTTTGGCATAACGGTCGATCTCGGCATATTCATCCTCGCCAAATTCGACCTTGTAGCGGTAGTCCAGGTAGGTGATATAACCCCACGGCGTTTCCCGCATACGGTCTTTCTGGTCGTCTGGGACGCACAATTCAGGGGTCCGTTTCTGGAATTTAACCGCATCCACACCCGCCTCAACCGCTGCATCAATGAGGCGCTTGGCAGTGTCCAGATCGCCATTATGGTTAATACCAATCTCAGCCACGATGTAAGTCGGGTGACCCGATCCGACCGCCCTACCGCCGATTTGAATCGTTTTCGTCATGCAGAACCTAGCCCTTCCATTTATCCAAGATCATGTCGCACAACTCGCGCACGGCCCCATGCCCACCTCGTTTCGTCAGGCGGATATCAGCCTTACGCTTTGCATCCACGTGCGCATCAGCCGGCACAAGGGCACAGCCAACGAGTGGGAAACAAGTCAGGTCGTTGATATCATTCCCGAGGTAGACGACGTTTGATGATTCCAACTCGCGGTCCGCGATGATCTTCTCGAGCGTCGCAGCCTTGTCTCCTAATCCCTGGATTGCATCGATGCCGAGCTTTCCACAACGAGCCTTGACGACCGGGTCCGTCTCGGTGGAAAGCACGAACACCTCGATTCCAGCATCAAGTAGACGGCTGATCCCCATTCCATCACCACGGTTTGCTGCAACCATTTCTTTTCCATCACCATCGACCCAGACCCTGTCATCCGTGAGGACACCGTCAAAATCCAGGACGACCAGTTTGACCTCTTCGGGAAAAGGTCTGCGGATCCTACCCGGTATGACATACGGCAGATCGAACTTTGAGATCATGCGTTCGGCATATTCCCAATCACGATCCGTATCGATGTCGATGGTGAAGCGCACATCAAGCACTAGAGGCAGGACCATATCTCCGGTCATTGATTTTTTTTCTACGATCGACTTGCTCCTGATCGCATCGATATGGCCCGTCTGCCAATAGGTGGCAGGCAGTTTCTGCCTTGGCATGTTATACGGCTCATCAAACTCGTTGGCCAAGAGCGCGTCAAGGTATCCCTCATCTCCAATCCGCCACATCTTGAATGGGTTTTGACTTGATGGCACGACGCCGCGCACGGAATCTGCCCTCGGATCGGTGAGCAACATTTCCACCGCCCGATCGACACAATCTGGAGGTCGCACGGGCGAGGTTGGTCTCAACTGAACTACGATCTCAGGTTGGTAGTTCTCATGTTCCTCCAGCCAACGAAGAGCATGTTGGAAGACGGGCAAATCGAGGGTATCGTCTTGCGCAAGATGTTCGGGACGCAGGAACGGAACCTCAGCGCCGTATTGCCTGGCTGTTCGAGCGATCTGCTCGTCATCGGTGGAAACAATCGTCCGATCGATGCGATTCGATTGAAGCGCAGCCGCAATACTGTAGGCCAGCAGCGGGTGGCCAATAAAGCTTCGGATGTTTTTCCCCGGAAGGCCTTTCGAGCCACCGCGCGCCGGAATAACCGCAATAATGCCGCTCGAATCGCCTGCTTGTCTATCCATACGATTTGTAACTCCCTAAGTAATGCAAAATCCCCCCATATCTTACTTTCAGGGCAGCGATATTTCCTAAGTTTAGCCGCTTAATTTCCATTTGAAACGTTTCATCCACGCAATAATTGACCTGGAAATGCTCGCCTGCGTATCGGTCAAAAACCCGGCAGAGCGCATATCAAAGCGGAGCAAATCCTCTATCTGTCTAATGTGCTCATCGCTTAACGAAGCCTTGTATCGGCCGGCTGGTTTTTGACTGATCTTCCCAAAGCTATCGCCGAACATCGAATTGCCAGCCCACATCTCGCCTGCTCGAGTTGGTTTCTGCAAAATCGGGTCGAATTGAATTCCCACAAACTCAATGATTTCCTCGATTGTATCTTTAGGAGATTGTACAAGGTCCTCATAGCGGATCACCAGGTAGCTATCGCGCCCATATCGTTTTGCGTTACGCTCCCCGGCCTCAAACGAGCGCCACCATGAGTAGGCAAATTGTTCGGGGGTCCAATCCGCGTGTTTTATCTTGTACGAGGCATAGTTATCGCGCGGGTCCCGGATGATGTGTAAACATTTGGCCTTTGGCCAAAAATTAAAGAGTTCTTCTGCGTATTGCTCGTTGTACGGCGTTTTCTCAACCCAATATTTTGTACGCTCGTTGACCTGTCCTGATACGATTCCGTAGCTAATGATCGCTGCCGGCAGGGCCACTTCAGGCTGGTGGCCGCGATTGTTAATCAGCTGCTCAAATTTTCTTCTTATTTCCTGACGGCTGAAATCCGAGTAATCTCGATCGGGGAAACCAGATTGATGATCGGGAGGTTCAGTTTGATTCCAATCGAATATGTGCAGCAGATACTCCAACGCCAGGTCCACGAGATTGGCATCAGGATCGGAGAAAAACGCGGGTAAAAACTTCCGGAAAAAGTGGCTTTCTTCCGGGTAGACAACTAACTCTGGATGGGAATCAAGCATCGTCATGAGCAAGCTGGTACCTGATTTAGGATGCCCGCAGATAAACAACCCGGAAGACCAGATTCGATCATCCAGCTTCATCACTACATCGTCGATCGCTTGCACTGCGGTTACCTGTTTCCAATCACCAGGCAGTCCAACCCCCGTCCACGACAAGATTCGCTCCCGTCATATAGGAAGAGGCATCAGATGCCAAGAAGAGCAGGGCGCCGTTCATTTCATCCTTCTGGGCCATGCGCCCAAGGATCGTCCTGGAAGAGTACGCTTTGACGAAGGCGTCATCGTGTTCGTTGTAAACGCCACCGGGGGTCAGGGCATTAACACGGATCTCTGTGCCATGGTAGTAAGCGGCCAGGTAACGAGTGAACCCCAACACACCCGCTTTTGTCGTTGAGTAGTAAACCGGTTTGTACCTCGCAGGTTCACCGGGCTGTTGATAAATACGTTGGTCCGGGCCGGCAAGTCCATACGTCGAACAGATATTGATGATCGAACCCCTGGCCGTTTCGCTCATCAAACCCGCAACCGCCTGGGTGATCAGAAACATCCCGGTTAGATTGACCTCCAACGCTGCACGCCAGGCTTCTAATGGATACGTCTCGAAACTGTTCGATTGCTCCTTGGCACGGTCCGGTTCGAATTTCGGATCAATCGCCGCGCTGTTAACGAGGATGTCAATTTTTCCAAAGCGATCACGAATGCCTTCCATCAAAGATGCGACGGATTCGGGATCCCTGACATCAAGCAGGGCAGATTCAACCTCCAGACCATGCTCTCGAAGGTCCTCGGCGACTCGTTCAGCCCCACCTTGCTCTATGTCGGCCGCGATGACGCTTGCTCCCGCAGACGAGAGTGCCTGTGAGAACTCACTTCCAAGCAAGCCCGCCGCGCCAGTCACAATGGCAACTTTTTCATCAAGGCGAAACTTGTCCAATGTGCTCACAGATCCCGCCCAGCTTGTGTAGTCAATATCTGCACCTTCTATCCTCCCCAGGGCGTGAGAACTTTCCCAAAATCGGCCAGCGCAAACACTGGATGAGTATAACATTGGAGCTAAACACAGGACCAGGCATTAACAATGGTTGCATTTTCTCAATGATTATTGTCTCTGGTGAAACCATTTCTTCTCTCGTGAGAACTTATCCCTCAGGCTGTTCGCCTTGCGCAAAGAAGCCAATATTTAGTACTGCACCATGACGAACGAATCTTGATATAGTAATATCTAAATTCGTTTGGCCGCTTTCCCTTTGTGCTTGAGGATATCGAGGTACTCGAACAATCATGATCATTCACCCGCTTTTGGTTGCAGTCTACCCGCTCGTTGCCCTGCTTGCAGAAAACATCCATGCCATGCAGGTCTCCGATGCTTTCCGTGCTATCTTGCTCTCACTGCTCATGAGCGGCCTGCTTCTCGGGGCTTTCCGGCTGCTTCTACGCGATTGGCACAGAGCGGCTATCCTTGCTTCTATTTCGCTGCTGCTTTTCTTCTCATACGGACATATCTACAACCTCATCCGAAGCCAAGAAATTTGGGGGGTCAATTTCGGAAGACATCGTTATCTCATCGCCGCATGGATCGCGATCTTCGGACTATCGATCTATTTCTTTGGCTACAAGCTCAAGCAAGCTTACCGAATCACCCCTATCCTGAACTTCACTGCCCTGATCCTTCTCATTCTACCTGTATTCACAATTGCCTCCGTCCAATTCCAGCCTCGCAGCGGGCAGCAGATCTCAACACAGCAAGAGGCAGAAAGCCAGGCACCTGAAAAGGAGTTTGAGGGTGATCTGCCTGATGTTTACTATATTATTCTGGATGGCTATGCTCGCGCCGATGTTCTCCAGGAGCGTTATGGATACGATAACTCAGAATTCATCGAATTCCTCGAATCGCA
>JASFUN010000063.1:0-7478 GCA_050050255.1 Anaerolineales bacterium
CGCCAAGAATTTCGTCGCCGGCATCCTGCTGCTCATCACCCAGCCCTTTGAGCTGGGTGATACGATCATGGTCTCCGATTACACCGGTAAGGTCAGCGCGATCAACCTGCGCTCGACCGAGCTACGTGAGGTTGACGGCCGTTTCGTGATCATCCCCAACGCCGATATTTTCGTCAGCTCGATCGTGAATTACACCCGCTCCGTCGAACGAAGGGTCGATTTAAAGATCACGGTAAACCCTGACACGGATCTGGAAAAAGCGGTCCGGATCGGGCTGGGAGCACTGGAGGGGGTGACTGGCGTGATGCAGGATCCGAAACCGGTGCTGATTTTTGACGCCTTCGGTGACTCTACGATTGACGGCTACCTGCGTTACTGGATCGACACGGCAGGTGCGGATATGCTGGAAACCCAGCACAGTGTTGTGCGCAATGTGCAGCTCGCTTACGACGCCGAAGGCATCATTATGCCTTACCCGACTATGGAGGTATCGCTGCTCAATGCGCCTGGTGAAAGCGAATAGACGGAGGCTGTCTACAACCAAGCATCTACCATAGTTTAAGGGGATTCACGAAACCGTCCGGGGCATGGTGTGTTTCGGTGTAGAACGGCTGTGCCGCGGCGTTCCCTACAGGAAGTCCTCTGCGTAATGACACGCAACCCGGTTCCCGGGCCTTAATTCGCGCAGCTCTGGTTCTTCCTCAGAACAGTGCGGCAGCCGTGCGATGGGGCAACGGGGGTGGAAGCGGCAGCCCGAGGGTGGGTTGATCGCGCTGGGTATCTCCCCGGCTGGAAGAGGCTGTGTCCGACGGGTATGTGGATCCGGCGTCGGAACGGCAGCGAGCAGCGCCTGTGTGTAGGGATGCAGCGGGTGCGCGTATAACTCGTTTAGATTTCCAACCTCGACCAACTTACCCAAATACATGATGCCAATTCGATCGCAGATGTACTTCGCTGTGGCGAGGTCATGTGTGATGAAAAGGTAGGTCAGATTGAGGTCGTCCTTCAGCTGGATCATCAAATCCAACAGAAGCGCCCGCACACTGACATCCGCCATGGCTATGGGTTCATCCGCAAGGACCAGGTCAGGTTCGGTCACCATTGCACGGGCGAACACCACACGCTGTCGCTGACCACCAGAGATCTGGTGCGGATATTTATCGTAGAAAAACTCGGGCGGGGTCATGCCAACCTTTTCAAGGATCGTCATGACCATTTGCTTGTGTTCTGCCTGCTTCTCGGGGAAATGGATTTTTAAGGGGTGAGTGATCGCTTCACCCATGGTCATGCGTGGGTTCAGTGAAGCTAGCGGATCCTGGAAGATCACCTGCATACGGCGCCGGAGCAAGCGCAATTCTTCGTCCGAAAGCGACTCCAAGTCCTGGCCATCGAATAAAACCTGTCCTTCTGTCGGTTCTTCCAAATGGATCATTAAACGACCGACGGTCGTCTTGCCACTGCCGCTCTCACCGGCAAGTCCGAAGACTTCCCCGCGCTGGATGTTAAACGAGACGCCGTCCACGGCGTGCACGTAATCTGCCCTTCCGGCCAGCAGTCGCTCGAGAAAGTCCGACTGGACCGGAAACCACTTCTTCAGGTTGCGGATCTCAACCAGATTATCTCCGTTCTTTCCGGCCTGGTTTTCTTCAGTCATGCACCCACCTTAATGGTTTCTTGGTCCTTCTCTGGGTGATCTTGATAGAGCCAGCAATGAACCAGATGGTCATCAATCACGGGTAGCAATCCTGGCTCGAGTCGTTCACAAATTGGCATCACCTTCGGACAACGGGGGTGGAAACGACACCCGCTAGGCGGATTGAGCAGGCTCGGTGGCGCGCCCTCCATTTTGTAGAGATCTTCTTCGCCCATCTCGATATTGGGAACGGACTGCAGCAGCCCCTTCGTATAAGGGTGGAGCGCATCGTCGAAGACCTCAAAGGACGTGCCGACTTCCGCCAGACGTCCAGCGTACATCACCCCCACCCGATCAGCCACCTCAGCGACCACGCCGATGTTATGCGTGATCAACAATATAGTCAGCCCGAACTCCTTCTGAAGCTCCTTGAGCAGCTCTAAAAATTTTGCTTCCACGATCACGTCAAGCGAGGTCGTCGGCTCATCCGCAATAACCAACTTGGCACGCAGCGCCAATGCCAGTGAGATCATCACGCGCTGGCGCATACCTCCGGACATCTGGTGTGGATAGTCCTTCAACCTCTCCCTGCGGATGCCCAGACGCTCGACCAGCACATCTGAACGGGCGCGCGCATCCTCCTCGGAAGTACCGGGATCATGGGTTTGAATGGTCTCGGTTAGATGATCGATGATACGCTGCACGGGGTTCAACGAAGTCATCGGATCCTGGAAGACCATGCCGATCTCCGCCCCGCGTATATGTCGCATTTCGTTGTCGCTAAGCTCGATCAGGTTGCGCCCGTCGAACCAGAGTTCTCCACCCATAATCTGAGCCGGCCCTGTGTGCAGCCGCATCAACGCCTTCCCCAGCGTGGATTTGCCACAGCCCGATTCGCCCACCAGACCCAGAATCTCCCCCCGTCGGATATCCAACGAAACGTTGTCGACGGCACGTACCGGCCCAGCGCGTGTTTTATATTCAACATCCAGGTTGCGCACCGAGTAGAGAATATCTTCGTTCATCAGCGCTCCCGCAGCTTGGGGTTAAAGATCTCCATCAATCCTTCGCCCATCATGGTAAAAGCCAGGACGACCAACATGATGGCCAGCCCGGGGAAGGTAATTAACCACCAGGCTGTCTGAATGAACCGCTGACCGTTAGAAAGGTCAATACCCCAGTCTGCGATCGTCGGGGGCAGGCCCAGGCCAAGGAACGAAAGGCCCGCGCCGGTGAGGATGGCATCGGCCACGTTGACAGAAAAAATGATAGCCACCGAGGGGATCACGTTAGGGAAAATATAGAGGCGCAGGATCTCGCTGTTACGCGCTCCCAGGCTGCGGGCCGCATCGACATAGATCTCCTCTTTAACCGAAAGCGTCTGGCCGCGCACGATACGGTAGTAGGTTGGCACATACAACACCGCGATCGCCACGATCACGTTCAACACACTCGGTCCCAGCACAGCCGTGATGGCGATCGCCAGTATCAATCCGGGGAAAGCGTACAGGCTGTCCATCAACAGGCTCAGCAGACGATCGACAGCACCTCCGGCGAAGCCTGCGAACAACCCCAGCGGCACGCCCAGGACCAGGGCGAATATCGATGCGCTGAAACCGATCAGCAGCGCAACCTGAGTGCCCCAAATAAGCCGGCTGAAAACATCCTGCCCGATCTGGTTGGTGCCTAGCAGGAAACCGCCGGAGGTCGCCACCTCACCAGTGATGCTTGTGCCGCTGCGCAGTCCCGGGAAATCCTGGGCGCTCGCATCGAACTCATCCGAATTAATCACCGCGGCTTCGACCTCGCCGCTGCTCACCGCCTCGAGCACCTGCTGCAGATTTTCAAAACGCTCGATGCGCGGGCGCAGGCGCAGATCACCATCCTGATCTTGCAGTTGGGCGTCGATCTCCTGTGCCCGTTCACGCAGCGCGCCGGCAGTAGGCAAACCCTGCACTACTGCGACCCGGGGACGCTCCTCGTCGCGCGTCCGGGCTAGATCGCCAAGTTCATTAATCGTCGAATTTTCAGGCAGCACCAGCAGCGGTACCGCTGGATGCTCGCCGGGGGCGAGGAAACGTGGCCCAACCAGTTCCGTCGGTCCGTAGGGGGCAAACAAACTCGGGACCAGGCCCAGGACAATAAAGATAACCACCATGACTGCCGAAATCGAAACGAACCACCAGTCCGCCCCGTACCACTTGCGGGCACGTAGAATACGGCGCACCAGGCCGACATCATCAAGGTCCTGCTGCCAGGTTGCTTTTTGTGGCCCAGAGGGCATTGGAGCTTCAGCTTGCGTCATTAATACCTCACCCTGGGATCGACAAGTGAATAGATGATGTCCACAGCCAGGCTGATCAAAGCCACGAACAATGCGAAAATCGTGATTACGCTCTGCACCGCAGTGTAATCACGTGAGGTGATACGCTCCACCAGGTAGCTGCCCATGCCCGGCCAGGAGAAAACGGTCTCCGTCAGCACCGCACCGGCAAGCAAGATGGCCACCTGCAGGCCGATTAACGTGATCACAGGGATCATCGCGTTGCTTAACGCATGAACGTAAACAACGATCCTTTCACGTATACCGCGTGCCCTTGCAGCAGCGATGTAGTCCGCCTGAAGCGTCTCAATTACGTTGATACGGGTCAGGCGCACAAAAACGCCCGAAAGGATCAGCCCGAGCGTTAGCGTCGGCAGCACCAAATGAGCCAGGACCGAACGAAACGCTGGCCAGTTGCCGCTGATGAGCGTGTCAATCAAATAGATGTTCGTGGTCCGCTGCAGCGTGGTGCCGATCACGGAATCAACTCGTCCCGCGATAGGCAACCAGCCCAAACGAACTCCAAAAAGGAGCTGCAGCATTAACCCCAACCAGAAGATCGGAAGCGAATAAATGATGACGGAATAAAGACGTAAAACATAATCCGATGCCTTTTTGCGATGGGCAGCGGCGAATGATCCTCCGGCGATTCCGATGGCCAACGCGAGCGTCGCTGCGGGCGTGACCAACTCGAGCGTCGCCGGGAAGCGCTCACTCATCTCATCGATGATCGGTCGGTGCCCACCGGTCAGCGAATCACCAAAATCGAAGGTAACAATATCGCGCAGGAAACGACCATACTGTACGATGAGTGGTTCATTCAAGCCGAGCTGCTCACGGATTTGCGCCACCAGCTCGGGTGTGCCCTTGGGGCCCAGCGCGGAGGATACTGGATCGCCAGGCAGGACGCGCATAACGAAGAAAACTAACGTGGCCAGGATAAAGACCATCGGCAGCGTCAGCGCGATGCGCGTGAGAATATAACGGCGCAGCCCGGCCGAGCCACGCATAAAGATATAAAGCAGTCCAAGGAGTGCGGGAATGCCGATGATTAGGAAGATGAGTGCTAGCGGAGACACGGTGTCCTGGATTTTAGAACATGAAGGGGGCGGGCCTCACGACCCGCCCCGCTCAATGCCGTAAGACTACTGCGTCTTCTGCAGTGTGGAGTAGTTGAACTCGATCGTCGGACCGATGTTCAAGGTCTCCGGTGATGTGTACATGCCGGTGCCGGCGACATTGCCGCGGTAAACGACATGCTCGGGTTCGAAGAACAGCGGGAGGCTGACAACCAGCTCTGCGTAGAGATCCTGCGCTTGAGCGTAGAGATCCTCACGAGCCTGGATGTCGGTCTCGACATCCGCCTGGGCTAACAGGTCGACCAGCTCGGCGGCCATGTCGTTGATCGGCTCACCGAAGTCGGTGCCTTCAGCAGCAAGGGATACGTTGGTTCCCAGACCACCGTTGTAGACGAAGGGGTCCAGGTAGTTGGACGGATCAGGATAGTCGAAGAACCACCCGAGTACGCCAACAGCGTAAGATTCGCCGCCAGTCAGCGCCGTCACGTAGGTGCTCCACTCCTGGGCCTGCAGCGTCACGTCGATCACGCCCGTCGCCTCAAGCTGCTGCTGGATGACTTCCATCCATGCGGCTGTGGTCGCGCCGTAGTGTTCTGGCGGGTACCACATTTCAAGCTCTAGCGGGTTGCTCTCGTCGTAACCGGATGCGGCCAGTACTTCGCGGGCAGCGTCCAGGTCAGGTGAAGCGTAGAGATCATCAAAAGCCTCGTTTGCACCAAGGAAGCCCGGGGGCACCATGGAGTAGAGAGGCGAAACTTGTCCACCGAAAACGGTGTCTGAAATCTCATCGCGGTCGATGGCGAATGCAACACCCTTGTAGACGTTGGGGTCATCCATCGGTGCGAATGTGTGGTTCACGATCAGATAGCGAATTGAACCACCTTCGACGGTGCCGACGGTCACGCTTTCAGCATCTTGCAGCTGTCCGATCAGCTCTGCTCCAAGGAAGCGCCAGGCGATATCGATCTCGCCGTTCTGCACCGCCAGCGCCATCGTCTGTGGATCTGCGTAGTAGCGCACGATGACCTGGTCCACCTGGGGTTTCAGCTCGCCGTTGTAGTAAGGGTTGGGCTCTAGCACGACCTGCTCGCCCTGCGTGTACTGGCTTATGAACCATGGGCCCACGCCGTAGACGGGGGCTTCGGGGAACAGCACACACTCATCCGCGGGGAAGATATCGGGATGTGCAGGAATGTAGGGCGCGCCTGCCAGGATCTGCATGAAGTAGCCGATAGGCGACTTGAGCTGGAAGACGACTGTCTTCTCATCCGGCGCGGTGATGCTCTCGACATACGGCGTTGCGAGCGCATCGGCGACACCGTTCGGGCACTCGGGCCCGATGGTCAGCAGACGGTTCAGTTGGTCAGCATACATGGATGCGGTGAGTTCCGTTCCGTCCGCGAACATGATGCCATCACGCAAGGTGAAGGTATAGGTCAACCCGTCTTCAGAAATTTCTGGCATGTCTACCGCCAGACCGGTCTGAAGTTCAGCTGTACCTGGGGACCACTTCAACAATCCCTCACCGGTATTCTTGATCAGCTCCCAGTCACGCACAGCGTACGCATCAGCGGGATCCAGGCTTGCGATGCGGTCTGTTGTGCCGATGACGACGGAGACAGGCTCCTCTGCCATGGGCTCTTCTGTCATGGGCTCTTCAGTGGGCTCTTCTGCCATGGGTTCTTCCGTCGCCGGCTCTTCAGCCATTGGCTCCTCTGTTGCAGGAGCGCAGGCGGCGAACAAGAAGCTTGCTACAACCAGGAGGCTGAGCAATATTAGTAATGTTCGGCGTTTCACTAGATTCTCCTCCTATCAAGAGATTCGAGTTGCAAGTAATTGTTATTCTTCAGTGGGCTTATCTCGAGTGAATCTCACCTCCTTTATGAGGGTATTCTCTACTGACCAATGTCACTGTCGCGCCGAAAATCGCTCGGCGCGACGCGTAGGTCAGTCTTTTGTGGATTTTTATTGTATTACTCATACCTTCAGAGGTCAACACTGGTTCATTACATAACCATTAAGCGCATTGCTGATTTCGGAAGAACCCATACAATCAGCGCTAATATCTATAAAGGAGCGAAACATGGCACGTTTCCCCTACAAAAAGACGCTTGTCCTCGGCTTCGGTTTCTTCGGCATCAGCGTGATCTGGCCGATCTTCAACAATTTTGTGCCTATCTTCCTGGCTGATATGGGCCTGACCGCCACGCTGGTCGGTTTCGTGATGACCTGGGACAACTACCTGAACATGTTTGTCCAGCCGGTCGTGGGTGAACGCTCCGATCACACACGAACACGCATCGGCCGGCGTAAACCATGGATGCTCGTCGGCGCCCCGATCGCGGCGATCTTCTTCCTGCTTGTGCCGGTTCTCAGGTCTGTCATCGGCGTGATGTTCGCCATCCTGCTCACCAACCTCGGCATGGCACTCTTTCGCTCCCCG
>JASFUN010000064.1:0-7408 GCA_050050255.1 Anaerolineales bacterium
CCAGGCAAGCGACTTGCGTCCCCGGATAACGAACAGCACCCGCAGGGTGTCCAGGGTCATATCCGACACGCGCAAGACAAAGATGAGGATGGTAATCGCAAAGGTTGGGAGTGCGAGCCATGAAAGCATAGCTTGCTCCTATCGTGTGCGGGGTCAAGATGCGTTTGGATCTGCTGCCCGCGCGGCGCAATCTTATCACGCCGTTGCGTTTTCGTGGGGGTGGATCTATGCCAATCAACCCTGCGTTTCGCAGGAGGATGCCCGGATAAGCCGCTTACTTCACCCCGGCAAACAGGTCGTTTTCTTGCAGTGAATCCGGTGCGGGCGGATAGGCACGCATGAACTGTTCTTTGTTCCCGAAGAGACGCATCACGAGGCCAAACAGCCCTCCAGACCCGCCTCCTTGCTGGCTGGCGTGGCAGGCTGAAGCTTGAGCTTTTTGCTCCATGACAGAGCGGACCTGTATCTGCGCGTGGATCGGATAGTCGACCGAAGCGATATCGACCAGGTCGATGTCCTTATTGATGCCAAATTGATGCGGGTCCCGGCCCAGCAGAGGCATAAGGCGGACGAGCAAACGCATCAAACGTTTCGGGAAGGTGTGGTAATAGAGCTTCTGCGGTCCTGGGTATTTTCCATCCTCTTCAGCACGCAGCGTTTCAAATGCCTGCACGGTCGCCCGTTGGATCGCCACGTGGTCTGGATGCCGGTAGCCTCCGATCGGATCAAAGGTGATCACCACCTGAGGCTGGATACTACGTACGATCTCGGCTACCTTTGCAGCGACTTCATCAACCGGGGTGTTGGCGAGGGCGCGCGGGTGGTGATTGGTCTCCGCTCCGGGCATCCCCGAATCCCGGTAATTTAAAAAGTGTACTTCCTTCAACCCGAGGATCTGGGCTGCGCAACGGAGCTCATTCTCCCGCAGCTGGGCGACCTTCTCGTCGGACAGCTCGCCGGCTTCTTCGGGTGTCTCACCAACTTCCCCACGCGTCGCGCAGATCAAGTGTACGTCGACGCCTTTCTTGGCGTAAAGCGCGAGCGTACCTCCGGGTCCGAAGCTCTCATCATCGGGATGGGCGAATACCGCTAACAATGTTTTTGAAATTTGCTCGTTTGAAGGCACGATATGACTCTCAATCTTATATTTATTTACTGACCGACCACGCTGACTAAAAGGCTGCGATCACGTGGTCGTACATCGAAATCGATGTAAAGGATCTGCTGCCAGGTGCCTAACCTCAGCCGCTTCCCCTGGACCGGAACGGTCAACGAGGTCCCGATCAGCGCGGAGCGCAGATGGGAATGCCCGTTGCCATCATGCCAACGCAAGTTGTGTTTATATTCCCGATCGGCGGGGGCAATCTCCTCGAGGGCCCGACGCAGGTCTTGCAGCGCACCCGATTCATATTCTATCGTTGTTATCCCACTTGTGGCAGAGGCTGCAAAAATATGGACGAGCCCCTGGTCGATCTGCGCCTGTTCGACGATCTCAGCGACCTGGGGCGTGATGTCGTGCATGTCGGTGTGACCTTGAGTGTCCAGTTCGATAGTGCTGTTGTAAAACATGAAACACCTCCCTGTCGCCGGGATCCAGATCCCCGCATGAACACTGATCGCGGTGGTGCGTCGTTTTTGATGGTCAATCCGAAGCGTTGAGCTTGTTCCGGAAGAGTGGGAGCTGCTCGATATCCAATTGAGTGCGGATCTCGCCCTTGCCGCTGTCCTTTGCCTGGTATTGGATGTCGTCGGCACGGGCGAGCAGATCGTCGATCGTCTCGTCTTCAGGCAGCAGCTGCGCCACGCCGGCGGAGAAGGTCAGTGTGGGCACGGAAGAACCGAGCCGATCACTGAATGCCAGCAATGCTCGGCGCAGCTTGTTCGCCACACCCACGGCGCCTTTTAAGTCTGTTTCGGGGAGCAACACAGCAAACTCGTCCCCGCCGATGCGGGCTAGCAGGTCGGTAGACCTCAAGACAGAACGCATCGAAACGGCCGCGCTGCTCAGGACTTCATCACCGAACAGGTGCCCGAATTGGTCATTGATCGTTTTAAAGCCGTCCAGGTCGAGATATAGGAGCGAGAGCGGGCGGTGGTAGCGTCTGGCGCGTGAGAACTCGCGATCGAGTTGTTCGATCATATGACGACGGTTGGAAAGACCGGTCAAAGGGTCGGTGTGGGCCAGTTCGGTCATTTGATCGGTTTGGCTGCGCAGAGATTCGATGCTCTGCTCGATGTTGCGTGAAAAGCTAAAAAGAAGCAGTCCAATAACCTGATGGAGCAAGGCCTGGCTGACTAAATAAATCGAGCCAAAGACAGGCTGGTAGAGCAGGCTGGGTGAGCCTTCCAGCCGGGAACCGACAAACCATCCGGCCACGAGAGCCAGCGTAGCCAGGATTGAATAAACAAAGCTAGCCTCGGCTCCCACAGTGCTGCCGGCAATCAAAATGGGGATGATCAGTAATCCGGCGCTGATGATCAGCGTGGTTGGAAACAAGAGCAGATTGAATACGGCAAATAGAAATAAGCTGGAAGCGAGCAGGTGACCTGCAATGACAGAATTGCCCCGGCGGTTGAATCGATGAGCGACGAAGGTCAACGTGAGCAGGAATATGGCGGCAGAAAAGTCAAAAATAATATCGTAGCCGCGGGGATCATCGCTGTTGATGTAGAAGAAAACGTCGAGCAGCATCCAGAGCGCGATCAGCATGTAGATTGCCATAATGGCGCGTTTCGCCAGCCTGGATCTGTAGATCCGCAGCTCCGGATCAAGCCGGAAATCTATGCCTGTACGTAATCGGTTAAACACGTTGAAATGACCTTGTGTTAGCCGCCCTCTAGTCTTCTTCCTTTGGGAGCGGGACGCTTAAAATGTTGTAACCAGAATCGACAAAGACGACCTCACCGGTGATCTTGCTGGCCATATCAGAAGCGAGAAACACGGCCACATCTCCCACATCCTCTATGGTGATATTTTGGCCCAGAGGGGCGTGGGAATCAAATTCACGGTACATCTTCTTAAAACCGCTTACTCCGGCAGCGGAGAGGGTGCGAACTGGACCAGGGGAAATGGCGTTGACCCGGATGCCACGCGGCCCGAGATCAGCCGCCAGATAACGGGTCGTCGATTCCAGGGCTGATTTTGCGATGGCCATGACGTTGTAGTTTGGCACGACCTTCTCACTGGCGTAATACGTCATCGTCATCATGGAACCCCCGTCTTCCATCAGCGGGAGGGCCTCTCGAGCCAAGGCGATGAAGGAGTAGACACTGATGTCCAATGCGACGCGGAATCCTTCACGGCTCGTTTTGTGGAAGTCGCCTAGAAGCTGGTCGCGGCCTGCAAATGCAATCGCGTGGACAAGTATGTCGATTGAGCCAAGCTCATTTTTGGCTTTCTTGAAGACCGCCTCAATCTCGGCATCCGAAGTTACATCACATTTCTCCACAAAGTTCGAATTCACCGATTCAGCCAGGGGTCGAACACGGCGTTCTAAAGTCTCTGCTGCGTATGAAAATGCAAGTTCGGCGCCTTGTTCGTGCATGGCTTTTGCGATACCCCATGCGATGGAGTGATCGTTGGCGACACCAAAAACGAGTGCTTTCTTCCCATCCAGTAGTTTCATGCTCAACGCCTTTCCTCTGCGAAAATGTCATCGGAAGCCTGGAAACGCCAGGGGATGCTCTTCCAGGGTTCTTCCACAGAGTATAAACCCACTCGTGGACTGGTTGTCACGCGGGAAGCGGGGATTTCGAGCCCAGCTTCAAGGAAAAGCTGGGTTGTCGGCTTGCATAGGTCGGTGCCGTCAAAAGTGCCGTCGATTCCCAGTGCCTGGCATATTTTGGCTGGCCCGTTCGTCCACTCCTTTTCCGGGCGACCTGTTCGCCGGGCGCGGATGCGCTCCATCCCCTCGCTGGGTTTGAGCCCCCTCAAGAGCACAGCGGCAGGGAAACCCTCTTTCTCGGTCACGAAGTTCAACATCCAATGCATGCCATAAATGAAATAAACATAGGCGTGCCCGGGCGGTCCCCACATGCTGGAGTTGCGGGCTGTGTGCCCGGCGGAAGCATGACAGCCGAGATCGTCGCTGCCGATGTAGGCCTCCGTTTCGCGTATCAGTCCAGCGGTTCGCCGCCCGTCTTTTTCGATCCGCACCAGCCGTTTGCCCAGGAGCTGACGGGCGACGTCTAAAGTTGGGCGGCGAAAAAAATCTCGATCGATACGCTTGTTCATGGCCATAGGTGTGGGAGATAAAGCTGTCATCGAACGCGTGATCAGGGGCCGTTCCCTGGGATGGTCGTCACGCGAGCTATTGTGCGGTCTGGCTCTCAGGTTGAAATCGGGAGTCTTTGCGGATCATTCGTTCCAGTCCCTCTTTCAAGCTGTAGCGAGGTTTGTAACCAAGTTTTCGTTCCGCCAGGTTGATATCCGCACACATCCGCGAAGCTCCGGTGTCCTGATCTTCCTTGTAAATCCAGTCGCCTTCGGATTCCATGGCTTCGATCACATATTGCCCCAGGGCTTTGATACTTGTCTCTGTGCCGCTGCCGATATTTATCACGGATTGGTCGATGGATGGGGCTGTTGCAGCGGCGACCATGGCCTCAATAACATCGTCGATGTAAACGAAGTCCCGCGTTTGCTCGCCACGCCCATGGATGACCATTGTGCCACCATGAGCAGCCTGGCGTAGAAAATGGGGGATCACCGGAGGGTGTGCGACGGAGAGCGGTTGACCCGGGCCGTAGGCGTTGAAAACGCGCAGTGATACGGTTTCGATGCCCCAGAGCCTCCCGATCGTGCGGATGTAATGCTCGGCGGCAAGCTTGGATACGGCATAGGGGGAACCCGGGTTCGGGGGGGTCTCTTCGCTGATAGGCTGCTTGGCTCTGTCACCATAGATCGCGCCGGAAGAGATGAACACGACCCGACGGACGCCCACATCGCGCATCGCCTCCATTACGCTTACGGTCCCGCCGACGTTGATGATGTTGTATTCGCGCGGGTAGAGGACCGATTCGGGGACGGATACTTTGGCTGCCAGGTGGTATATGCAATCGACATCTTGCAGCAGCGTCCAGAGTTTCGGGCGGTCGGTGACATCCCCGCGGGTGAAGAGCACGTCCGCGTTCAGGCGCGTGGGATCACCGGCGGAGAGGTCGTCATAGCCGCGCACCTGATGGCCCTCGCGCGCTAGTCGATTCGCCAGAGCTGAACCCAGAAATCCGGCTGCACCGGTGACAAGAAAATTCATCAAACAGGCATCCTTCTAGCCCCGCTGTGGGGGCTTTGGAGGAGTCGGGATTATAACATGGCGACGTACGCTCATTGACTTCTCAACTTCACTTGATAAACTGCCAGCATGGACCTGCGCAGCCTTTTGAGATGGATCCTGCAGACGCTGCGGCGCGCGATTTTAATCGTCATCATAACGGTGTCAATCGGCGGCAGCGCTATCTCGATTCAGAGCTCGCAAGCACAGACCCGCAGGTTCACCAGACCCGTTGAGTTCAATTTCCTGAACTGGACCCTGGCGGCAGCCTTCTCAAAGTTAGAGCAGTGGAGCCTGGGGACGACGAATTACATGGTGGAACCCGCCCGCCGTGAAGTCGTCGAACGCTATCTGCGCGAATTGGATCAAACCCTGCGCCTGCAGCACCAGCTCGAGGAAATGTACGGCGATCCGCAGCTCGAGGATCTCGAAAAAGCCCAGCTTGAGGTTCGCAGTGAGCTTGACGAGTTGCGCAGCGGGGTGCGCAGATTACGCCCGGTCGTTGAGACTCTCCTTCAAGAGCAGATCGGGATCGAACTCGGGAAGATGGGTTTTGACCTCGCTGGGACCCCGTTCCCACCGGTGTTAATGCAGTTCTCGCCACTCCCGTCTGCCCTGATCATCTCGCCGCGTGATGAGATCCGGCAGGAAGCCGACATCACCCTGCAGGTCGGCTTGACGATTGAGGATAAGATTCAATTGGAGCAGCAGGTCGAATCGGCGCTCGACGTCTCCGCGCTCGTCGTCTCCATCGGCGGGATGGGGACTTATCCAACGATGATACAGCAGAGCACGGCCCTCTCCTGGATAACCGAGGTCATCGCCCATGAATGGACGCATAACTATCTGTCCATGCACCCGTTGGGTTTGAATTACGCCACGACGCCGGAGCTGCGGACGATGAATGAGACCGCCGCATCGTTGATGGGTGTCGAGCTCAGCCGGCAAGTGCTGCGAAGATCATACCCACAATATCTGCCCGCCGAGGAACCGGACCAGCCGGCCGAAGCGGTGCCTGCTGAAGAAGCACAGGAAGCGTTCGATTTCCGGGCCGAGATGCACGAAACGCGATTGCGCGTCGACGAGCTGCTTGCAGAAGGCCAGATTGAAGCAGCCGAAGATTACATGGAGATGCGTCGGGTCTACTTCTGGGAAAATGGATACCGCATCCGGAAGTTGAATCAGGCGTATTTCGCCTTCCATGGCGCCTATGCCGATGAACCCGGAGGTGCCGCCGGGGATGATCCCGTTGGCAATTCAGTGCGGGAGTTGTGGGAGCAGGCTGCTTCACCTGCCGAATTTCTGCGCCAGATAGCTGGCTTGAACTCCTACGCCTCCCTGGAAAAACTGCTGCAATCGACTACCACTCGCTGATCAACGCCGCTAAAAGTGCAATCCGAGTTGCAAGCGGAGCGATCTCGATCTGTTCCTTATATGAGTGTGCTCCCTGCCCGAGTGCGCCCAGGCCGTCCAGAACGGGTAAACCGAGGGCCGCCACGAAATTAGCATCCGAACCGCCGCCTGTGCCGCCTTCAGACAATTCAATGCCCAGCTGACGGGCGATAGTTTGTGCTTTCGAAAAAGCCTGGACGATCTGTTCACCCCGCTCCATAGGCGGACGATTCCAGCCACCGCTTACCTGGATGGTGGCGCCTCCAAGCTTAGGACGTAAGGCGTAAATCGCCCTCTCGACCCGATCTCCTTCGGCCTTGGTGACGGCGCGCACATCCACGCGTGTGCGACAGCGATCGGGGACAACATTCGAGCGCGTGCCGCCGTGAATGACACCGACGTTTAGAGTTGTATTTTCGTCAGCTTCAGCGATCTCAAGCAGATCCGGAATCTGCAGCGCGATCTCTACGATGGCGTTCACCCCGCGGGTGATTTCTGAGCCTGCATGCGCAGGGTAGCCCTGTGCCTCAATCTGGAAACCGAGGATGCCTTTCCTCCAGGTCTTTAATGCCCCCTCGGGAAGGGCAGGCTCAAGGCAGAAAATGACCTCGTGGGCATGTGCCAACTCTTCGATCAACTTCCGGGAGGTCTTGCTTCCGGTTTCCTCATCGGACGTCACGAGCAGCGACACCCGCGTTCCGCCGATGCGCTGTTCCTGCTGCAGGATGTCCATGACGGTCATC
>JASFUN010000065.1:0-7346 GCA_050050255.1 Anaerolineales bacterium
GGCTCTTGTTGGGGTCCGTTGGGAGTCGCTGGCATTGGAGGGTTCAGCCCGCTGGCCAGAACTCGTGGGCATGATCGTCGGGATGGTTGTGATCTGGGGCCTCATCATCATGGAGCGCAGGCGACAGACAAACTGATAGCGGGGTTTAACAGCTCCAAATAATCAACTTTTCTAAGATGTGGAGACGCATCGGGTGAACCCGATGCGTCTTTTGTTCCCCTGACCAGTGCGAGCTATGAACGAGAGGTTAATTACGGTTTGATGATCCCTTTACGGATGGCATACTTAACTAACTCTGTGCGTGAGTGCAGGTTAAGCTTGCGCATGATGTTCTCACGATGGCGCGCCACCGTTTTCGGGCTGATCCCCAGCAGTTCACCGATCTCAGGGTTATTGAGCCCTTCAGCCAGATGGGTCAGAACCTCCTGCTCGCGCGGGGTAAGGCCGTCCATATTGCGCGAGGCACGCTCCTCTTCATCCTGGCTGAGGTAGTCCTTTACAAGCAAGTCAGCCAGGGTCGGGTAGAGGTAGACCTGCCCGGATGCGGCGATGCGGATCGCCTTTAACAGCTCCTCGGGCGCGGCGCGCTTGGGAACATAGCCGCTGGCACCGGCTTCGATCATCTTGAAAAAATATTCCTCATCCTCGTGTATGGTAAGAGCTACGATAGCGACCTTTGGCAGGCGTTCTTTGATCTTCGCGGCCACCTCAATCCCGGATGCGTCCGGCAAACCGATGTCCATCACGACTACGTCCGGTTCGTATTTGACTGCTTTTTCTAACGCCTCCTCGGCTGTCCCCGCTTCGGCGACGATTTCAACGTCATCTTCGTTGTCCAGCAGCATTCGCAGCCCGGAGCGTATGACTGTGTGATCATCAACAAGCAGCAGCTTAGTCTTCATCATCAGCATCCTTCGTCCCGTTGTAGGGAATGACAACTTCAATTTTGGTGCCCCCTTCAATCTCCGATTCAAGCGAGAACTTCCCACCGAGCAACGTCGCTCGTTCCTGCATTCCAATCAACCCCCATGTCTCCTGAGTTGGAAGGTTGATCCACTCAACGTTAAACCCGCATCCATCGTCCTCGACGGAGATGGAAACACCCTGCGTCCCAAAATGGAGCGTCACGCACGCATTCTGGGCCGCAGCATGCTTGACAACGTTCGTCAGCGCCTCCTGGGCGATGCGAAAAAGGGTCATCCTGACATCCGTACCGATCTCACGCGGATCCCCTTCGACCTGGACACGCACGTCTAAACCGGATCGCTCAGTCACCTCACCTGCATACCAGCGCAGTGCGGCAGCCAGCCCCAGGTCATCAAGATGGGCTGGCCTCAAATCAGAGATAATGTGTTGAATTTCCCTGAGCGTGTAATCCACCAGCTCTTCGAGATGGCTCAAGGTGCTGAGCGCCCCGGCCTTGTCCTTCTGAATCATCCCCGACACGCCGCGCAACCCCATCCCGACAGCGGTCAACCCCTGGCCGGTCTCGTCATGCAGTTCACGCGCGATACGCTGCCGTTCAGCCTCCTGAGCATCGACCACACGCCGCAACAATTCGCCGCGCAGCCCTTCCCTGCGCCGGGCTTCCTTCAGGCGAGCGCGTTGGAGCTTGGCCATCTCCATGCGGATTTCTTTTTCAAAAGCCCGCAGCAGACGGATGATGAAAATCGCGATAAGCACGGCGGCAAGTGCGCGCACCAGCTGAATTGGAAAACGGAACAACTGCAGAAATAGGTCCTGATTGATGATGTTCGAAGGCGGCAGGACGGTCTTGCGTACAAAAACCTGACCGATGGCGCCATAAACCACGAACGCATAGGCTGCATATTTACAGTTCTTACCAAGGATGAAGCGCTGTTCCAAATGAAACTCGGTGCACTGCTTACGCAGCCCAACGGCAGCCAGCACAGCACCAGGAATCGCCAGCAGATAGCGGGCCAGAACGTCACCAAGTGGGGGTAGATACGCTTGAGGGTAGAGCAGTCCGGCGATCCAGACCGAGAAACCCCAGAACAAAAACATCCCCAGCGGAATGAGCGTTGATGCATGCCTGAATGTCTTTTTTCCCGGGATGAACTCGATGCCGAAATACGCGAGGATAATGAACGAAAGTGCCAACAAGATGACCCGCAGCCAAACGACAAAATCCAGCAGATCCCCGCGCAAGGGGATCAAGTTTAAAATTTCGAACATTTCGTACCATTCATGCATCCCGTGCAGCAAGCCGAAGATTGACAGCGCCATCAAGCCGCGGCGCACACGATGATCACCCGCCCGATCGGCTTCAATCGCCGTCGTCAGCCCCATACCAAAAAAGGCCAGGCCGTATATAAAGTTAATGACCGCGATTGCAAATTCGGACACACCCAACTCCTAATGGGTCTTTTCACCCATCTTGAGTGTAGCAAAGTGGCCCATGCTCTGAAATGGACGTAGATCAGTCCACAACAGGATGGATATCCGTATTTGTGCTGTTTTTCACATATGGGACGTTAATTGCGCAATTTTGTGCCGCAGCGCCGGCAGAAAAGGTCGCTAGCGTTCGCCTGGCTGCCGCATACGTGGCAATAGATCGGGGAACTCTCCAGTTTCTCTTCGTCACCCGCTGACCGCCTTCTCCGACGGCGCGGTTTGGCTGATTTCGATCGGGATGCTCGCATGCGCAGGAGCATGAAAACACCCACAGCGACCAGCAGCGCACCGAAAACGGCCAGGATCCAGGGCAGCAGCTCCTGAAGGTCAGGCGTGCTCCCCTGGGTCGTCTCCGGGCGTTCGAGTGTGGGTTGGGACACCACTGCGTCAACCGAGAGCAGCTGGTCCGGCTTCTCATACGCCATACTGATCTCAAGACGACTGTCGAGCTGCAGTGTGCCCAATGAAGCACGGATGTAGGATAGACCGTCCTGCCCGACCTGCGAGACTCCGGCCGGCGTCAATCGCATGCCCGCAGCCGTAGGTGGAGTCTGGACCTCATACTGAAAGTTATCAATCTGCACCCCGCCGGGCCACAGGTAGCTGAAGGTACGCTCAGCGTCGTTTATGCTCAAATCTGAATAGAACTCCAGTTGCAACAGCAAGCTGTTGCTCTCGACGCTGACCCATGACCATTGGTTCACCTTATCCATCTCGTAGGGTGCCACATACAGGTTGCGATCATCACCGATCGTCGCCACAGCGTGTGGTTCGCCCGCCTCAATTGGAATCGGGAGGCGGACGGTAGCTGGAAGTTGGGTCGTCGGGGGCAGCTGAGCCCGGTAGATTACCAGGGTTTCCTGGCGATCGAACTCCGGCCAGAGCGCCACTTCCAGCACGGCAAGCGGTGCCGCCGGCTCCGGCGGCGCACCCCATGCAACCGGCAGGAGATCTGTTTTGCTGTAGCTCACGTTGATCTGTGGTCTATCAGCCGGGTCGAGGCGCCCCAGGTCCAGGCTCGTGTAGGTGAGACCATCATCTTCTGTGGTGACCTCTCCGCCCGGTTCAACGACAAAATCGCTGGCGCCGACAGGATGCAGGACTTCAAAATTGAAGGCTGCGGCTGACAGCCCCCCGGGCCATTCAAACGTAAAACTGCGTTCGGTGCCCTGCTGCTCAAGCGGGGCATAGAACTCAATCCACACTCCGGTCGTGGCAGCCGTGACCGTGACCACGCGCCGTCCAGCTTGTGTTTCGATGGTCCAATCGACACTATCATCCAGACGGCCATCGGGGAACCAGGCGGCGACAACGTGCGGTTTAGCCACACCCTCAGGGAGCGGCAGGCTCACCGTGGCAGGTAAATCCGCATCCGCTTCCAGCCGGGCAAGGTATAAAACCAACATCGCAGGGCGATCATACTCAGGCCAAAGCGCCACTTCAATGGATTCAAACGCGGCTGCTTCTTGAGCCCGCGCCGGGCTGCCTGAGAAGGCAAAGAGGATGATCGTCAGGGTAAACAGGAATGTGGCCCGGCGCATGCGCTATGCCTTGCGGTAGTAGTAGATCAGGCCAATCACGACTGCCGCGATGAGCACACCGATCAAGATAAGGCTGATGGTCGTGTTCAAGGGACCCTCGTTTGCACCCGGGACTTCAGTGGAGATGGTTTGGACCGGCGATAAGCTGAGGATGTAAGCCGTGGCATTATCGATTTGTTCGTCGGTCAGCGGCCCACCAGCATCCTGGGACCATGCGGGCATCACGCTGTTTTCAATACCCCCTGAGATGACGCTCTTGATATATACCTCTGGCTGGTTACCCGGCCAGGCTTTTGCCAGCGGCCAGCCAAATCCACCCTCCGCCCGCTCACCGTGACAGCCGGTGCAATTTTGATGGAACACGACCGCGCCTTGAGAAGGATCTCCCTCGACTTGCGGCAGCGGCTCTATCGTCGGTGGGTGAATGGTCGGCGCCGGGAAAACTGGCTCCGTGCCGCCGAGTACCCCCAGAAGGTAAGTGGCGATATCGTCGATCTCAGCTTCTGTGAGCGGCCCACCCTTTTCCTCGCTCCATGCTGGCATCACGCTGCCGGGCACGCCCTCAGCGATCACGGAACGCATCGCAAGATCCGCTTCAATCCCCGGGAAGTTTTGCAGGTTGGCGCCCACTCGCCCGCGCGCATCCGCACCATGACACATAGCGCAGTATTCCTGGTAAAGCTCGGCCCCTCGTTCTGCGTCGCCGTCACCTTGCGCCCCGGCAATGCCGACGGCAGCGAACAAGACCAGGACTGATACCATCGTGATCGAACGCAGTAATGGCCGCATGAGATGCCTCCGCATTTTCAAATCAAGACCTTCCACCAGGGAAACGATGACGCTGTTTTTATGCCCTTCAGCGAGTCCAACGCTATTTATAACACCTTAAAAGACGCTTGCTAAAAGACGCCGCCGTCTCCCATGAGCCGGCGGCGGTTGTTGCCCGAAACAATACTTCCCAGCCTCAGCGCAGGGTTTGCATATACGCGATGAGATCAGCCACCTGCTGCGGCGTCAGGCGCTGCCCGAAATCAGCGGGCATGATGTTCGCTTCATAGCCGTCAACTATGAAGGCGTTGGTGCGCACGATCGACTCGAGCAGATATTGCTGCGCCGTGGTCGCTTCGCCGCTGTAATCTGATTGCCCGATGCGCTGCCCGGCGCGAGCGCCTACACCCGGCTGATCACCTTGCGCCTCCCAGGCGGGGCCTACAGCGGAAAGCACGTGGCACGCTGCGCAGCCCACCGACGAATCCTGCGACAGTGTTTCACCCGCGTCGGGGTCACCCTCAGGGAGCTCAACCGTGATATCGGTACCAACCGGCTCACCCTGTGAAACCGCTGGTTGGCCACCTTCAGCCTCAGCAAGCGCAGTTTCCTCCCAATTGAGCACAAAGGCCACAAGCGAGTCAACCTGATCAGAGCGCAGCGGCCCACCAAACTCCTTGCCCCATGTGGGCATACGCTGTGGGTAAGATGTCCCTGCGCTCGGCACCGGTCGACCGGCAGCGATGGTGCCTTGAATGTAGTCATCGATTGTGCCGCTGAAACCGACTTCAGCCAGCCGCTCGCCGTTAAAAAGGCTTGCGGTGTTGAGGGCCGGTGCGACCCCCGGGATGCCTCGCCCCTGGGGGCCATGGCATGTGCGGCAATTGTTTTCGAAAAGCTTGGCACCCTCTTCGATGCGGCGTGACTCATAGGCGACGGTGAACGCCTGCATTCGATCTGGCTCATTGACGCCGACAATAGCCAGGACAGCCAATGTAAACAGGACCGCTATACTCCCCAGCGCGATATGCCATTTCATTGGACGGCTCCTGTCTGCGCATAATCCGAGCTGCGGTGCAGGTAAACGGACTCGCTGTACTCGCCCGGATCGCCACCCTCTATCCATGTCACTCGCAGCGTGATTTTCTTCAGTCCCGGCTGCCAATCTTCGATAATCATGAAACCCTGATGATCGCTGCGGACCCCGTCGATTCCCTCCAGTTCCTCGTTAAACAGCTCCAGCAAATCATGCAGGTCTTGCGTGGGCGCATTGTCATAATTTGCGGCTTCGTACGTGCCGACGGTCAGCGCTTGCCAATCAGATAGGCGCAGCGGTCCCGGATGAGTCTGCGGCGCCAGCGTGGCAACCGCCTCCTGTTCCTCGGAGGTCTGCACCGCATACCAGGGGGAGCCCATGTAGGAGAGCACCGCGAAGATGAAGACCACGCTCGCCCCGGCGGTCAGCCCGAGGCGCCGATCTCCATAACGCCTGCTCGGCCCGACCTCGATGTAGGGCATGACCGTAAGGAAACCGATCATCACGCCAGGCACGATCAGACCCCAGATGACTTTGTCACCAAGTTTCAGCATGCCCTGCAGCCACAGGAAATACCACGGCGCCGTGCTGTGGAGCGGTGTGACCAGCAGGTCAGCGTGGGGCTCCAGCGGGGCGTGGACGAAGAGTGAACCCACGACCATGATGGCTACCAGCGCGACGACGTAAAACAGTTCGCGCGTGGCGATTGTGGGGAAAAAGTAGACCCGGCTGTCCATCGGCACGCGCTTGGCCGTATCCTCCCCGATCTCTTCCTCCTGCGGGGGCAGGCTGTGGCCGTGCAGCACCACCTTGTAGTAGTGCACGCCAACAAAGATGATGCCTGCCAACGGCAGCCCCACGACGTGCAGCAGATACCAGCGCAGCAGGCCGTTCGCGCCAAACTGCGGCGCACCCCTGGCGATCAGGTTTATCGTCCTTCCGACCACCTCCGGCGGGATCGCCTCCACCATCGAAACCCCGATCGTCACCGCCCAGAGGCTTAGCTGGTCCCAGGGCAGCAGATAGCCCGAGAATGAGAGCAGCCAGGTGACGAAGAGCAGGATCATGCCCGTTAACCAGGTGAACTGGCGTGGTTTCTTGTACGAGCCGGTCAGGAAGGTGCGCAGGGCGTGCAGCATCACGATGGCGACCATGAGCTCCGCTCCGAGGCGGTGCATATCACGCAGCAGCCGGCCGAAGGGCACGTTGCTGAGAATATTAAGCATGTTCTGATAAGCGAACTCGGGGGAGGGCGTGTAGTAGATCATCAGCAGAACGCCGGTCACGATCTCGAGCGCGAAGAAAAACGTGGACAGCCAACCCAGTCGGAACGTCGGGTAGATGCCGTCGATAAGCTGGTTGTAATAAGTCGGTTTCATGTGCAGCCAGAAACCTTCAGAGTGAGGCTTAAGGCGCGGGTTCGGACGGCCCGGCGGGTCGTCACGCAGCAGCGAGCGGATGTCGCTGATGTTCAGACCGGCTGTCACGCGCGTCACGACGTCATCGGTTGTGTCGCGTAGTGTGGTCTTCAGACCTTTCTCTTTAATGTCATCCAGGATCGGAAGATGTAGACGAAAGATGGGCAT
>JASFUN010000066.1:0-7320 GCA_050050255.1 Anaerolineales bacterium
AAGGCAGCCCTGTCGATCCTGGTTTATGACTTATACAGCCAAACCACTGAGATATTCAATCAACTCATCCCTGGCGACGCTGACTTGTTCGCCAGTACGCATATCTTTCACGGCGACGCTGTTTGCCTGGATCTCTTCCGGGCCCAGGATCAACGTAAAGGGGATATCCTGTCGATCTGCATACTTGAATTGCCTGGGCAGGCGCACCGGTTCAGGATACCACTCTGTCCGGAAGCCGGCCGCACGCAGATCTGCGGCTAGCCGCATCGACGCGGTTACGCTTTCCTCGTCAAAAGTGGTCACGAAGAAATTTGCTGGATTCGGGCGAAGGTCGGGCATCACCCCGTTCTCTTCCATGACCAATTGAAGTACGACGTCGCCCATTGCGAATCCCGTCGCGCTCACCTGGTCCCCGCCAACTGCTGATACTAAATCGTCATAGCGGCCACCGCCTAGAATTGAGCGGTGATGCCCGGCTACATCGCGCGCTTCGTAGACTGTACCGGTGTAATAATCAAGCCCGCGGATGATGGCTGCGTCGTATTCAATGTACTCACGCACACCGAGCGCTTCTGCAGCCTCGAAGAATGCCACCAGTTCTTGCGAATCTTCCCATGCGTCAACCTCTTCCATCAGCTCTTGCAGGCCCTCGATCTGCTCCCCGTTCAAGCCTTGTTCCGCTGCGTAGGAGGCCCATTCCTCCTGATCTAATTTGTCTTTACGGTCGATGACATGGAAAGTCTTCGGAAGCATCGCGCCCGTGATGCCGAGCTGGCCAAGCCTTTCTTCGGCCAGGCGACGGTTGTTGACCTTTATGCGGATCATTGCTGGTGTAAGGCCGACGGATTCAAACAGTAAAGCGCCAACGGCGACCACCTCTGCATCTGCTGCGGGTGAATCGAAACCGATGAGGTCGATGTTCCACTGGAAGAATTCACGTGAACGGCCTTTCTGGGTGGATTCATAGCGCCAGAACGGACCAAAAGACCACCAGCGCAGGGGCAGAAGGATGGCTTTCCCTTGCTGGGCGACCATGCGTGCGAGCGATGGGGTTAATTCAGGGCGCAGAGCGATCTCAGAGCCACTGCGATCCTCAAAGACGTAAGCCTGATCTTTGACTAACTCTTCACCTGACTTAGCTGCGTAGAGTTCCAGGCGTTCGAGGAAAGGGCCATCGTATTCTTGATACCCGAAGGCTTCGGAGACTTCCCGAATCTTTCCATACAGCCAGGATCTGAACGCCATATCTTCAGGGTAGAAATCGCGGGTACCACGCACTGGTTGGATCATCGTCATGCAAAATCTCCTTACGCGGGGAGGCCAAGGTCTTTCAAGTGAGCCGCGGGCCTAAAACCGATATAGGATCACCTATCTGCAGCTTGCCGCCCTTTTCCACAATGGCCAGCATTCCACGGATACCATCCGCAGCCTGCATCAATCCAGGTCGTATTTCTTCAAGTTTTTCGCACGGGTCACAGAGATCAACAATCTTCAATAGAACCTGGCCAGATTTCAACTTGCTTCCAGGAGGGAACGAATCCAGCGGGAGTCCAGAAACGGTGATGTTTTCACGCAAATCTCCGGGCTGCACGTTGAGTGCTTCAAGTTGGTCGAGATCTATGAGCAGGACCTGGCGGCTGCGTCGACCGAACGCCTGGTCACCTTCGATGCCCTTCCCCTCAACAGTGGACAGCGTCTCAACAGCCTGCATGGCCTCACCATGTTTGACCTTGATGAACAGATTGGTGATCGTTCCCTCTGACCGGATTTGTTTCCCCATGATTGGGCAAGTATAGCACGGCCTTGGGCTCGAAGTGTGCGAACGGCGAGCCGTGGTATGCTATGACTCGCCAACAAGAGCCTGTGTAGGATCAATGCCTTAACAATGACCGTCATTCCAATTCTAGCTCTCCTGGTGAGCGCTCTAATCACCTGGTTCACTCGCCAAAGATCCAACCGCTTGCGGTGGGTCGTAGCGTCAACGCTCGGCTTCTCTGTGTGGGCATTGATGATATTGATCAATGTTGAGAGCGTCGGCGTATTACAACTTTCCATCTGGCAGCCGGAGGATCTTTTTCAATCGCCGATTTCATTGACAATTGACGGATTATCCTGGCCTCTGATTTACGGCGCTGTTACGGTGCTCTTATCCGTTATCCTTACCGCAGCCACACGACCACAAGCAGAGCATGCCGACCTGCGCAGCTTCTGGTTCCTCTACACGTCATTTGCGGTTATCGCCATCATGTCAGCCAACCTGCTTACGACCGCGATCGCGTGGGCGATGATGGATTTTGGAACCGTAATCTTTTTATTAAGCATTTCTGAAAACCAGCAGGACCGACGGGCAATCTTCGTAAGAGCTGGCGTCAATGCGGTTAGTGTGTTGCTAATCATCGCTGCGGCGATGACCAGCCAGATTCAGGGTATCGTTGCTCTTGACCTAACAAAGACGAGTGCGATTGGCATCATGATGCTGGCAATAGCAGCATCTCTTCGCCTGGGATTGATGCCTTTGCACTTCGCACTTCCGCCTTTTGCTCCCCTTCGAAGGGATGTGGGCACGCTTTTGAGGCTGCTTCCGCCGGTTGTTGCACTGGCGCTTCTGGCACGTGTCTTCGCAGCCGGACTCCCTGAAGTGCTGAGGGTAGTGTTCATAATAGCTGGTTGCACGGGTGGAATCTTAGGTGCCGTGCGATGGTTTTTACAGGAGGAGATTGTTGAGGCGCGCCCTTACTTCGTACTGGCTCAAGCCGGATTGGGGATCATCATCGCTACGATTGCAGGAGGGGGTGCACAGATTATTGTCGCTTCCGGGTTGATCATCCTCCTTGTGGGCGCGGTGATTTCTTTGTACGCACAGCACACCCCCTCGCACCGGATCATACCGATCATCGCAAGCGTGTTGCTCCTAGGAGTCCCTTTCACGCCCGGGGGAGTTTATGCCACCGCTGTAGCCAATCCTGAAACCTTCATGTCTGCGCCGGTTGTAAGTGTAATTTCAATCATCATTACGGCTTTGCTGACACTTGGCTGCTTTCATCTCTTTTTCACTCAGGAAACCCGATGGCCAATCGGCGAAAGTCTCGCCCGGGTGATGTTCAATTTGGGCTTGGCCCTGCCGTTGATGGTTGCCATCGGGGTCGGAATTTGGAGAATGAGAACCGATCCATTGCGTGGCTTATTCTTTCCCCTGGCTGCTCTCATCCTTTCGGGGGCGATGTTTCTTCTCTTCCGAAGCTTATCCCTTGAGCGCATTGATCGGATCAGGGTGCAGTTTAAAAGGTTTGATCCCAACCCGATCTACGAGGCACTTTGGACAATCTTGCAGAAGCTGCTGGTAAGCATCCGCGGGTTGGGAGAAATATTCGAAGGCTTTTCAGGAATGCTCTGGTTGTTTGTTTTCGTGATTGTTGTTTTGTTTATCGTTCAATGAGCCAACTCACGCAATTTTTAGGTTCGTATCGTTTCCTGCCGGCTATCGCAGCACCTTGCGCAGCCATTGCGATCCTGCTCATCGAGCGTCGATCATTGAAGATCTACCTTCTTGCCTTTCAGTATGCGATGGTGTCGTGGTTGGTCGTAATGACACTATCGCTGGAAAGCGCGTTGGCTAAACTCGTTGCAGGATTAATCGCCGTCTTCATCTTGTATATGGGAGCCATATGGGCAGCGGGTGATCTCGAATACAAAAGCCATGAGGAAGGTTTCCCGCGCGGCAGGGTCTTTCGTGTCACAGCCATATTACTCGTGGTGATAGGCACTATTGGTCTATCGTCCGGGACATGGTTACCAGTCGACTCGCTCTCTCCAGGAATTCGGAGGGCGGCGATGCTGTTAGTTTTCCTCGGGATTCTTGGTGTGGGGCTTTACGTAGACACATTACAGATCGGCATCAGCTTGATCACCGTGGTTTCCGGTTTTGAAATCATTTACAGCGCTCTTGAACCCTCGCTTGCGGTCATTGCACTGCTTGCACTCGTTCATCTGGGAATTGCCCTGGTTATCGGATATTTCGAAATCGTTAGCATAGAAGCGGAGCAGGAGGGCGAGCCGGGCAGATGAGTGGACCCTTTATTCTTTTCGTGATCTCAGGGATCTCGATTCTGATTGCGATGCTCCTGAGAAATGATACTCGGGCAGCAAGTATCCTGGCTGCAGGTGGTTCTTTCGTTTGCGTAATGTTTATCTTTCTTGTACCCACGGACCAGGTCATCGAAGTCTTTAATTCTGGATTTAAACTCGAACCTGCGTGGGAATTGCTAGGCCGGGCCCTGGTGCTCGACCAGGCTACACAACCGATGGTTGGTTTTCTGTATATCGGCGGGGGCTTCCTCCTTCTGCCTGCCTGGTTAGTGCGCAGTTCAAAATACTTCCCGGCGTTGGCATTGGCCATCGTTACGGTTTCCGCAGCAGCTCTCATGGCGAGCCCTTTCTTGTACGCGGCAATTTTCATCGAGTTTGCCGCGATAGGCGGGGGCTTGCTGTTAGTTTCGCGCGATTCCCCCCGAAATATGGGCGCCCTGCGACTGTTGATCTTATACACATTAGCGATGTTGATTATCCTGATCACGGGATGGGTGCTTGACCAGGGATCGATTACGAGCGCCGCTACCGAGTTGGTGAACAGGACGACGCTGGTAATGGTATTCGGAATTGCGGTTTTAATCCTGATCCCACCGTTTCACATCTGGTTGATAAACGCTTCCCAGGAATCAAATCCATACGCGCTTTCGTTCGTTGTGCTAACCCTCCAATCATCAGCATTGTTTTTCCTCTACCGTTTCCTTGACGTTTATCCTTGGCTGCGGGAGAGTGAGGTTACCTTCCAAGCACTCAGGGTTGGAGGTCTGCTTTGCCTGGCAGTCGGGGTGCCATTTGCTGCCAGCCAGCGCGACCTCCGAAAGACCCTGGCTTACATGATTGTTGCTGACATTGGCTTCACGCTTTTGGCGATTGGAGCTTTCTCGACGGTGGGATATCGATTGGCGCTCGGCATGACAGCCAGCCGGATCGTCAGCCTGGGGGTCTTGAGCCTTGGTTTGAGCGTCCTGGTTGCTGGTAAGAATACAATGGGATTGGTGCTCGAACCCGAAAAGTCTGACCTGCTGCCCAGGGTTGTAGTAATCGTTGGTATGCTTTCACTGAGTGGGTTTCCCCTCACGGCAGGATTCCCGGGACGCTGGTCGCTGCTGACCATATTACTGGGTGCAGATTCGCTCAACGCCACTCTCGTTTTTACCGCTTATCTAAGCCTCTGTATAATGACCGTTTGGTGGGGATACAGGCTGCTGCGAGCTGGGTACAAGCTTGAGTGGCGGAGTTTTGGCGCCGAGAACATCTTCATGGGTTTGGGCGTGTTGATCATCTTGCTGCTGGGGATATTTCCACAACTCACTTTTCCCTGGGTCGTTGAATTAGTTTCCGGGCTCACCCGGCTTTTTGGATAACATCTTCATCCACAGCACCTATCTATTTGAGGTTTGACTTATGGAAAAAGAGCAGATTGAGAAGAGGCTGGATTGGCTCGATCAACAGCGCAAGAAAGATGTTGAGCAGGTTCAGCGATTGCAGGTGCAGATAAAAGAGGTCGAAGGTTCGATTGATTCTTTCACAAGGCGTTTGGAAGAGCTAACGCTTGAAATCTCAAAGTTGTCGGCGACTGCCTCGCGCATATCTCAATTTGATGAAACCCTTTCCAAACACCGCGCCCAGGTGTCCCGGCAGTTAGAAGAAGCTGAGGAGCGACGCACAAAAAAGGAGAATCAACTCGAGTCGCTTCGAAAAAGCGATCAAAAGAAACTCTCTAAATCGATCGAAGAAGTTAAGCGCGAGCTTGGTAGATTTGATGCAATTGAAGAACAGCTCGAGCAGCGGAAAGCGGAAGATTTGCGGCTTAACCGGGAGCAAGGAAGGTTGGGGGAGAACCTAAGCGAAGTTAGTTCAAAGCTGAACGATCAGGCCTTGAGGCTGGTGTCGTTGGAAGAATCGGTGGTTCAAGAATCAAAACGAGTAAATGAGATCCAGGGTGAAATCCCTGTGATGCATCGGAAGATTGAGGATCTCCGCAATGTAACTGATGCGGTAGAAGACCACGCACGCAAGACTGACGTCAGCATCTCCGAACTCAAGTCCAGCGATAAGGAACGCAGTGATCAATTAGAAGTCTGGATGGACGAGCAGCGGATGAGACTGGTCGACTTTGAGAAACAATGGTCAGATTGGGAGAAGCATTTCGAAGCCTTTGAGAAAGAGGCGAGGCAGATTGTAGAGAAGATTCAAGGCTACGATCAAACCCATCGATCGATCAAGCAGATGCAAGGTCAGCTGGAAGGCTTGATTGAGCGGCTCGAACGACGCATCACTGAAGTCGGAGAAATGCAGAGACTTTCTGAAGAACGCATGAAACAAGATTGGGCCGCATTTGAAGCAGATGAGACAAAAAAGTGGAGCACGTTTAAGCTTTCTACTGATGAAAATTGGAAGGAACACCAACGGGTGCACGAAAAATTGAGCACTGCAATAGATGAATTAAAGGACTTGCGTTCCGGCATACGTGAGGATCTGGATGCGCTCGTGGAGCGTGAGGCTCGCAAAGTTAATGAGATCGTCACGCTAACCAGAGAGTGGCTTAAAGATCAAGAGTAATCGGACGGGGATAGGGACGAAACCGCTGCGATGAGGGTGATAGGGACCGCAGGGCACGTCGATCATGGGAAGTCGGCCCTGGTGAAGGCTCTAACCGGTATTAACCCAGATCGTCTGCGCGAAGAGCAAGAACGGCAGATGACCATTGATCTGGGATTTGCCTGGCTGACGTTGCCGAATGGTAAAGCGGTCGGCATCGTCGACGTTCCCGGCCATCGAGATTTCATCGAAAACATGCTTGCAGGCGTCGGCGGCATCGACGCCGCCATCTTTGTGGTTGCCGCGGATGAGGGGGTTATGCCTCAGAGCCGTGAACACCTCGCCATCCTGGATCTGCTCCACATCGATCGTGGTGTGATCGTGCTTACCAAAACTGATCTGGTGCAGGATGATGAATGGTTGGCGCTGGCTCGTGAGGATGTGCGAAGTCTGGTGAAAAATACCAGCCTTGATGGTGCTCCGATTATGCCCGTCTCCGCGCACAGCGGAGAGGGTATCCCGGCTTTAGTCGAGGCGATCCAGGATGTTTTAGAGGAGACGGCCGATCGAAAAGATATCGGTCAACCAAGGTTGTCAATCGACCGGGCTTTCTCCATTTCAGGATTTGGGACCGTCGTCACCGGCACGCTAGTAGACGGCACATTGGAGCTCGGTGATGAAATCGAGGTGCTT
>JASFUN010000067.1:0-7300 GCA_050050255.1 Anaerolineales bacterium
TCATTCCAGCACATGCTCAATGGAAAAGCGCCCAAGAACCCGCGTATGGTCGTGCTGGCACCGACGCGTGAGCTGGCAGTGCAGATCGCCGATGAAGCTTCGGACCTTGCGAAGCACACCCATTTGCGCGTCCTGGCGGTTTATGGCGGTACCTCAATCCGCAACCAGGCCAGCGAACTGAGACGTGGCGTCGATTTGGTCGTCGCCACTCCTGGCCGGCTCTTGGACCAGATGCGGCGCGGCAACGTTTCATTTAAGGACCTCGAAATACTTGTGCTCGATGAGGCCGACCGGATGCTGGATATGGGTTTCATCCCCGACATTGACGATATCGTCAGGCGCATGCCTGCAAGACGCCAAACGATGCTCTTCTCAGCAACGATGCCGCAGCCGATCGTCTCGCTCACCCACCAATACCTGAAAGAACCGGTTAGGGTCGAGATCGACACTGCGGTGCCGCCTTCGGCCATCGACCAGAAGATCTTCCCTGTTCCCAAACATCTCAAGGAAGATCTGCTCATAGAGCTGCTCAAGCGTGAGAACGTGGATAGCGCGCTCGTTTTTACCCGCACGAAACAGGAGGCGGATATTGTCACGCGCAAGCTGCGCGAGGAAAACATGTCCGTGGCCGAGATTCACGGTGATTTCCAGCAGAAAAAGCGCATGCGTTCTTTAGAACGCTTCCGGGAGGGTAAAGCGCGCATCCTCGTAGCGACGAACGTCGCCGCTCGTGGGCTGGACATCAGCGACATCACGCATGTGATCAACTACGATGTGCCTGACCAGGCTGAAAATTACGTTCACCGCATCGGCCGCACCGCCCGGCTGGACAAAGACGGTGTCGCCTGGACCTTCGTTACGCCTGAAGATGAACCGCTCATCTCGGGGATTGAATATTTGCTCGGGCGTGAGATCGAGCGCGTGACCCTGGACGATTTCGACTACGACATCCCGGCACCTTCCTGGGCGAAACCCTCAGCCAAGACCTTGCTCAAGCGCGTCGAGCGCTCACAGAGCAACATCGACGTCTGGAAATCGCTGACGAGAAAATAGGGTCGATGGTGAGGTAATCAGGTAATTAAGGATCCGATGCTTTATCAGGCACTCGGTCACCAGGGCACCCGGGAGGAACCGGGTGCTTTTTGAATCCTGATCCCCGTTTCTCGACCCCAGATCCCTCCTATCTGCCATTTCGAAACTGCAGGCCGATAAATCCTCCCGGAGGAGTCTCAAAGCTGAGCGGTGCCGGTGGTGTGATGATCATGAAGGGCAGGGCTGTTTCACCTCAAAATGCCAGTGGGAGCATCCCTCGCCAGGCAAGAAGGTTGGATCTTCGACTTCGCTCAGAATGACACAGGGTGTTGGCTCGCAACACGGAGCGAGCCTTCGGCATGGGCAGGAGCGAGCCATTGCGTCCAACATGTCCGTGCAGCCAAGAAAACGTTACTCGTAGCAGAGGAAACTCATGAGTTTCCCCTACCGATAACGCCCGCAAACTCTGCGTGCACTCATGGCAGACACTGGTCATGCCAGGGTAGGCCGGAGGTCACGCTTAAATCTCCAAGATAGGTATCCCACAGGTACACACGGTAGAGCCCAACCGGCATCAGACCGAGGTCAAAATTCAGGGTCCCACCACCGACGCAATCCTCACCACACCCCAAAAGCGTGTTTTCGACCCTGCTGAGGTTGAAAGTCACCTTGAAATCCAGGCGGGATGCTCCCTGATCCAGGATCGCCGTCCCGGAGTTGAAATTCTGGCGTGTACAGCGCATCGAGTAACAGTCCGAGGGTCTGGCTGTGGCCAGCAGGTGCGCCTGCTCATCCTGGCGGAAGCATATCTCCACTTTCTCTATCACCTCAATCCCGGGTTCGGGGCGACGGAGAAGCGCCGAACACCCGGCCAACAAAGATGCCAGAAAAACGAGAGCGAATACGTGTCTCATTGAGGGGTCCTCCACCCGCAGGTTCATCCTGGAAGCCGGCCTATTCCGGGTCACGGTTCCTGAAGCCAGATCGAGCCACCGCAGCAAGCGGAGGTGTTGAGATTATGCACGCCTGGCATGAGTAATTCGCCGAAGGTTTTCTCAAAAGTATGCTCACCGCCGGGGGCGATGTAAGTGGTGAGACTTCCAAGTGCGGCCGTGACCTCACTCTCGAGGTTGTTCACCACATGCAAACGCTGATCGGGTTTGACGATGACGCAGCGCGGGTCAGGCATACCCGCGCTAATGGTCATGGTAACCACCTCGCCCTCGAACTCGGCGCAGATGCCGGCGGCAGGCGAATCGGCATAGGGCGTCGCTTTTACATCAGCTGAATCTGGCACCACGTCGATGCGTGCCCAGAAAGGAGCCGTCCCCTGCGGACCGACACCGAATAGCTGGCCTGCGTCATCCCGCAGCATCCACTCGCTGAGGTAGGTGCCCGGCAAATCAGGGGCCGTCATCGCCACGGTGAGATCGACAGTCTCGCCCGGTCCGACGGTTGAAGGCAGCGCTTGATCCTGGTAATCTGCCAGATTATTCCCGCCGGTGTGAACGTAGGCGTACATCTGGGTCCAAGTGCAGTTTCCGACGTTGCGCAGCCGCCACGATTTAAGGAAAGTCACACCCGGGTGGATCTCCTGACGGTCCTGCACGCTCAAATCCTGCACAAATTCAGCGAGGTTGGCGCAAGCCGTGCTGCCCCCTGCCAGGGGGGTTGGTGTGGCTGGAGCTGGCGGTGTGAGGGTTGGCGGGACGGCCGGCGGGAGTGTAGGTCCGGGCGTCTCGGTGCTTGATCCCATCTGTGATGTGGTTGGGATGACCGGATTCGACTCTACGCCTATGGAGAGCTCACCGATCCGACAGCCTGTGAGGCTGGCAAGTATCAGCAGCAAAATTGTCACACGCAACATCGTCTTCGTTGAGTTCATTTTCGCTTGCTCCGTTAGATCTGTGCTAACGCGTCACTAGCCACCAGGCTCGCTGCTCTCTTCAACGCCTTGCTGCAATCCTTCAGGGAGCGTCTCAAGCGGGATCCCGTCGCATGGGCCAAAGAAACGCGTACTTTCCACCGAATGGAACCATCCCGATGTGACCGGATCGGAATTTCCATCAGTCGTACCCTCGGTGGGGATTGTACGCACACGATACCATCCTCCGGTCGAGCGGGCGAGCGCTTCAAGATACAGGCCGGGGGCGATACCGATGATGCGCTCGATTTCATCAGCGCGCTGCTCGTAGAGCTGCTGGGGCATCATCCCCGTCGTTACCAGGCTGCAGATCCCTTCAGGCGGCATCCGGTTGGAATATACAAGTGTGCAGCAACCTGAGCGGGCGACATAACCATCGTCGAAATAAGCATGGCCTTCAAGTGTTCCGGTGAAATCAGGCGGGACCATCCAAACTGCCTGAACTTCGTCTTCTGTGCTTAGGGTCATGGCAAGTGTCTGGACGTCCTTACCATCCAGATTGAGCACGACTAAAAGGTATTTGTTGGCTCCGGGCGGCGCATCGACCCAGGTGACGGTGATCTGCTCTCCAGCCTGCAGATTGAAGTTTCCGGCGTCTGCGGATAGATAAGGAAACTTGAGAAAGCCCTCAACCCCCTCAGTCGGCGGGGCTGAAGCAGGGCTGCTGCCGGGTGATGGAGTCGCAGCGGGCGCCTTCGAGGTGACCTGCCCGCAGCCGCTGATGGTCAGCAGCAGCGCGATTGCCAGGAACAAAGGATGCCGATAAGGGGGCTTATCATCATGCATACGTGTCACCCTCATCGATGTTTTCATTTCGCTCTTAATCTTTGTCCTTGTTGAGGCACCGGTCAAGTGCGCGGCCGCCTGGATACTACAATCCAGATGCCGACGGCTGCAGCTGCCAGGACGACCAGCAGCAAGCCTGCGATGATGACGAGTTCGGTAAGGCCTATGGACATGATGCTCTCCTTCGTTCGGTTCCCTTAGATTTATGCCCGCCATTTAGGGCACGGGCAAGGGTGGGTTGGATTACCCAAGAGGACCTTTATGGGATAGGGTCAGTTCACCCTGCAGGTTCTTTATAGGCTGCCAGCGTTACACGTTGGTGACCTGCTGTAGACATATCTGTCACCGCTTGTTACGGAATTGTGACAGGGTGGATGACAGATGGATGGGATTGGGGACCGGGGGTTAGGGCCGTGGCAATGAGTTCACCCGGGCACCCCGGCACCCGGTCACCGGAGCACCAGGAACCAGCATATCGTTGCGAGTTTCCAAAAGAACCGGGGCAACCTGCTTTTTTCGAGAGGGAGGTCACGTCGTCGCTGACGCTTCTAGCGAAAACACGAACCGAGTAGGGGCGCAGCGTGCTGCGCCTGCTGTGGTGATCCCCTATCAGCTTGCTGCGCTGGAGGGGCTTCATGCGGAGTCCGTCAGATTGCTGACGGGAAGGGCGCAGCCCGTAGTCCCGGTTTTCCTGCGGACTGCCCAATCCCCAATCCCTAATCCCTAATTCCCAATCCCCGATTCCTGATTCCCGATAAACCTTGCTCCCTGCTCTCCCATATGCTAGAATCTTCATGCACGTTTCTGAGATAGAGTCGGTTGGGAAAAGTGGGCAAGCCCCACTTTTCTGCATATAAAACGATGTGTAACAACCAAGGAAGTATGGACGATGAAGACTGAATTTGCCCTGGCATTCAACGAGATCACCGAACGTTTTGGACTGCCCCGTGAGACCGTCATGGAGGCGCTCCAGGCCGCCATGGTCTCCGCTTACCGCCGGTCTGTCAACGCCTCCAGCGCGCAAGAGGTGGAGGTCAAGATCGAACCAGAAAGCGGCGAGGTGAGGGTTTTCGTTGAAAAAGAAGCCGTAGAATCCGTCGAGAACGAACAGACCGAGGTCGAGCTCACCGAGGCGCGTCAGTACGATGAAGACGCCCAGGACGGCGACATGGTCATGGTCGAATCGACGCCCGAAGATTTTGGCCGCGTCGCCGCTCAAACTGCAAAGCAGGTTATCTTACAGCGGCTGCGTGAGGCTGAACGCGAAGCCCAGTACGATGAATTCGCCGAACGCGAAGGCGACCTGGTGCACGGTACTGTGCACTCGATCACGCCTTCCGCAGTGACTGTTGGACTCGGCCGGGCTGAGGCGATCCTGCCGCGCAACCAGCAGATCCCGGGTGAACAATTCCGCGTGCGAGACCGCATCCGCACATATGTTTTAGAGGTGCGCAAATCGCCGCGCGGACCGGTTATTGTCGTCTCACGCACGCATCCGCATATGCTCCGGCGGTTGCTTGAGATGGAAGTGCCGGAGATCAACCAGGGCCTGGTCGAGATCAAAGGCATCGCCCGCGAAGCAGGCAAACGCGCTAAGGTTGCCGTCGCCGCGCTGCGTGACGGCGTTGATCCGGTAGGCGCGTGTGTGGGATTGCGTGGCGTGCGCATACAGTCGATTGTGCGCGATTTGAACGACGAGAAAATCGACGTGATTGAATGGAACCCTGACCCGGCGACCTTCATCGCCAAGGCGCTCAGCCCGGCGCGTGTCTCCGGGGTTTATTTAGAAGATTCGCCCGACCGGGGCAAGACCGCCATGGTCGTCGTCCCTGAGGACCAATTGAGCCTCGCCATTGGCCGTGCCGGTGTCAACGCACGACTTGGTGCGAGGTTGACCGGCTGGCGCATTGACATAAAGAGCCTGCCCGAAGCAACCCAGGAATCCTTGAACCGGCTGCATGCTGATGAGACGTTCGCCGAACTGGCTGAACGCGAAGCAGAGGCGATGGAGCAGGTGGAAGGCATCCTCGCCAAGAAGGATGAAGGTCGACCGATCACGCCCGAGGAATACCAGGCGATGACCGCCTTTGTTGATCGGGTACAGTCCGAAGTCGAAGCCTGGATGGACGAGAAGCGCGCGGAAGAGCGCGAGCGTCTCGCTGAGATCAGAGCTTCCTTCCCGCCCACTGCGTTTGATGTGCAGTTGGAGGAAACGGGCCTGTCGACGCGGGTCTTCAATATCCTGGATGAAGCTGGATACAACAAAGCCGGCCAGGTTCTGCAGCAGCTCGGTGTGGATGAAGACGCCATCCTGGGGTTGGATGGGTTCGGGCCAAAGTCAATGGAAGAATTGAAAGACGTTCTCGAGAATTACGATTACCCCGAACCTGAACCTGAACCCGAACCCGAGGTTGTCGAAGCTGAAGCTGAAGTCGAGGCCCTCGAAGAAGCTGAGGAAGCCGAGGTTGAAGCGGTAGCGGAGGGTGAAGTCGTCGCCGAGCCCGCTGCCGAGGTTGAAGCTCCTGCTGAGGCGGTTGAGGAAGAAGTCGTCGAGGAAGAGCCGGCGGAGCCCGTTGCTGAAACGGCTGAAGAGGTTGTCGAACCCGAAGCGGTTGAAGAAGGGGAAGAAGAACCGGCCGACATCGAGGACGAAATAGAAGAGACCTTTGAGGAGTTGTTCGAGAAATTCGGCGGCAAGGATGAATTTGTCCCCGCCGATGAGGACGAACTCTTCGAAGACGAGAAGAAGAAGAGCACGAAACACAAATCGCGCGTGGTCGAATACGACCCCGAACTGGATGAGATGGTGGTTAAGCGTCGACGCAAGCGCGAGTACGATGAATGGGAAGAGTTCGAGGATATTTAAACTGTCGTTAAGCATGCGCGGATACGATGGTATTTAGATGAGTCCTAAATCGAAACGCCGCGGACGTCACATCCCGCAGCGAACTTGCGTGGGCTGCCGCGCAGTCGAGGGCAAGCGCGCATTGATCCGTATCGTGCGAGGTCCCGATGGTGTCGTATTGGACCCCACCGGGAAGGCGCCTGGAAGGGGGGCTTACGTCCATGCGGATCCGGATTGTTGGGCTGCAGCGATGAAAGGTTCTCTTGAGCGAGCGCTAAAAGTTCAAATAAGCGCCGAAGAACGGCAAAAGTTGGAACAACTGATGAACAACATGTTCGACGAGCAGAATGGCTAAAACGGTAAGCCTCGTCGTAAGAGACGCCGAGCAGATCAAGTCTGGACAGCGCGTCCCCCCATAACAAGATCCCCGGCCCGATCGCTCGGCGCGGCCGGCTAGCTCGATCCGGAGGTGCACAATGAGCGATAATGGCCATAAGACAATTGAAATCCCCACAACAGTAACGATCCGTGAACTGGCGACGATGATCGACATAAGCCCCATCGAAATCATCAAGCAGCTGATGGCGAACGGCGTCATGGCGAACATCAACCAGCAGATCGATTACGATACTGCGGCGATCATCATCGGCGAGTTCGGTTATGAAGCGACCCCGAGCGCGCCGCCCGAATCGGCCCTGGAGAAAGAGGAGAAA
>JASFUN010000068.1:0-7261 GCA_050050255.1 Anaerolineales bacterium
GACCTCGCTCTTCCGGAGATGCTATAATCGGCGCATGCTGCAAAGTGAGCGGTTCACGTCAAACGCACAGGACGCTAATCCCAACGACCTTCGGGTGCGGTGTCCGCGCGCTGATTAGTCTCGCTCAGTTCGATCTCACCGCCGCCCGATAGAATCAAGTCGGGCGGCGTGTTTTTATGAAAGGTGGAGGCATTATGTTGAAATCGCATGCATGCGGCGAAATAAGGGCCGAGCATGAAGGCCAAAAGGTCACGCTGGCAGGCTGGGTCAACCGCCGCAGGGACCACGGAGGCGTCACCTTCCTGGACCTACGCGACCGCTCCGGCCTGGTGCAGGTGGTCGCCAATCCAGAGGTCTCCAAGGAAGCGCACCTTGCCGCAACGGATGTGCGCAATGAGTGGGTTGTGCGCGTCGAAGGGACCGTTCAGATGCGCCCGGAAGGGATGCAGAACCCCGATTTGCCGACCGGCGAGATCGAGGTGATGGTCGATAAGCTCTGGGTGCTGAACGAAGCCAACACCCCGCCGTTTCCCATCAATGAGGAGACCGAGGTCGATGAGAATGTGCGCTTGAAATACCGTTATCTCGACCTGCGCCGCGCCGGCATGCAGTCCAATCTGAAGCTGCGCCATGACGTCGTCAAGTACATTCGTGATTACCTCGACGAGCGCGGCTTCTGGGAGATCGAAACGCCGATCCTGTTTAAGACCACCCCGGAGGGGGCGCGCGATTACCTTGTGCCTTCACGCGTGCACCCCGGCGAGTTCTACGCCCTGCCGCAGTCTCCGCAGCAGCTCAAGCAGCTGCTCATGGTCGCCGGTGTCGAACGCTACTTCCAGATCGCCCGCTGCTTCCGTGATGAGGACCAGCGCGGCGACCGTCAGCCGGAGTTCACCCAGCTCGACCTGGAGATGTCGTTCGTCGAGCGTGAGGACATCATGGCGCTCACCGAGGATCTCTTCACTTCGATGGTCGAGAGACTGCTGCCGCACAAGAGCTTGCTCGAGAAACCATGGCCGCGCCTGACTTACCAGCAGGCGATGGACCGCTTCGGACGGGATGACCCGGATATCCGCTTCGGCCTCGAGCTGGTCGATATCGGCGCGCTAGCCAAAGGCTCGGGATTCAAGGTTTTTGAGAACGTGCTTGAAAGCGGTGGCGATGTGCGCGGCATCAACGCCAAGGGCTGCGCGGGATTCAGCCGCAAGGACATCGACGAGCTGACGGAATACGTCAAGCAGTTTGGCGCGAAGGGTCTCGCCTTCCTGGCGATCGACGAGAACGGGGAGCACCGCTCCTCCTTCGCCAAATTCATCGAAGAGCAGCGCCTGACGGGCATCCTGGAGATGATGAAGGCTGAGAAGGGTGACCTGATCCTGTTTGTCGCCGACCAGCCGGCTATCGTCTACGAATCGCTGGGGCGACTGCGCCTGTACCTGGGCGATCGCCTCGGGCTGCGGGATCCTTCCGTCCTGGCTTTCCTCTGGGTGATCGACTTCCCCTTCGTCACCTGGAACGAGGAGGAGAGCCGCTGGGATCCATCCCACCACCTCTTCACCTCGCCCATGCCGGAGGACATCCCGCTGCTCGACGACTCCCCCGGAGAAGCACGCGGCCAGCAGTACGACATGGTGCTCAATGGTCTGGAAGCGGGCGGGGGCAGCATCAGGATCCACGATCGCGCCCTGCAGGAGAAGGTCTTCGAGCTGATCGGGCTGGATCCGGAGGTGGCGCGCGAGCGCTTCGGGCATATGCTGGAGGCATTCGAATTCGGCACGCCACCGCACGGCGGCATCGCGCCAGGCATCGATCGCCTGGTGCGCATCTTCGCCGATGAGGACCACATTCGCGAGGTGATCGCTTTTCCGAAGAACCAGGCGGCGCGCGATGTGATGGCTGGGGCGCCCTCACCGGCCGAGCCGCGCCAGTTGCAGGAGCTGCATCTGAAGGTCGTCGATAAGGCTTGATCGGCGCGATGTATTGCGACTCATTTGCTGTCGTGGTATAAGAAGAAATGACCCTGCTGTGCTCGTGATGTGGCAACAGGTCTCGAGCCAACACTAATAATACGGGGCTTGTCGTTCTGGATGTGCCGCGTTAGGCTACGGCCAAGGCGAAGCATCTAGGCAGGGCCCCACCTGCGAATGCAGGTTCAAGATCGAGCTGCACACGGCATGGCGGGGCGCTCTCTGATAATCAGCCTGCGTGGGCTCTCCCCGCAGGTTTTTCACTTCCTGGCAGATGTAATTAAGCAGCTTTGTTTGCCCGCGCGGTCGATCTGCGCTACACTGCTGAACCTCTCCTGATGAGATAGAGAAGGTAATTTTTCCATGAGCGATGAACGTGAAAAAGCGCTGAACGCGGCGATGAAGGAGATCAAGAAACGCTACGGTGATGGTGCCGTAATGCGCCTTGGTGAAGCTCGCCATCTCGAGGTGGCCACTATCCCTACGGGATCGCTTTCCCTTGACCTGGCACTAGGCGTCGGGGGCATCCCGCGGGGACGCGTGACTGAGATCTACGGCCCGGAGGCTTCCGGCAAAACGACTCTAAGCCAGCATATCGTGGCCGAAGCGCAGAGGATGGGTGGGGTGACCGCCTACATCGACATGGAGCACGCCCTCGACCCAGCCTATGCGGCACGCTGCGGCGTCAACATCGAAGATCTTTACATCTCGCAGCCGGATACCGGCGAGCAGGCGCTTGAGATCGCCGAGACGCTCGTGCGCAGCGGGGCGGTCGAACTGATCGTGATCGACAGCGTCGCCGCGCTGGTGCCGCGCGCCGAGATCGAGGGGGACATGGGCGACGCCCCGATGGGTATGCAGGCTCGCTTGATGAGCCAGGCGCTGCGAAAGCTGAGCGGAGCTATCAAGCAGACCAACACCGCCGTCGTATTTACCAACCAGCTGCGCATGAAGATCGGCGTGATGTTCGGCAACCCGGAGACGACGACCGGGGGGAGGGCGCTCAAGTTTTACGCTTCTGTACGGCTGGACGTGCGCCGCATCGAAAGCATCAAGGTCGGACAGGAGATCGTCGGCAACCGGGTGCGCGTGCGCGTCGTGAAGAATAAAGTCGCACCTCCCTTTAAAGTCGCAGAATTTGATATCATGTACAATGAAGGTATCTCCAAGCTAGGGGATATACTTGATCTCGGCGTAGAGATGGATATCATCGATCGCAGGGGTTCGTATTACTCCTACGGAGAGACCCGTCTGGGGCAGGGACGTGAAAATTCGAAAGAGTTCCTGCGCGAGAACCCGGACATCGCGAACGAGATTGAAGAGGCGATCCGTCAGGCTTCCGGTTTGTTCCCGGTCGATGCCGAAGAAGAAATCGAAGCGGAAGAATCGGACGAGTGACGGAGCGCAAATGGAGCCCAGGAACGCAGTGGGCCGTGGCATCGAATTAGAGAACGATCTTTTGACTGAGATACGACACCGACACAATTTGAAGTCTTTGGTAGGGAAGCATAGCTTGAGAGGTGGCCCGAACTTAGGGCGAAAGCGTAAATAACCTGCCAGCACTCACGGGCGTGAGCCGGCGAGTGCTGTTTCGGCGTCGAGTGCTAGTCTCGGGATCGTCTCAGTTCTCGTAGATCGTCTTTGCCGCGGACCCACATAGGGTGCGCGGTTTGTCATTTATGGAAGTCGAGGTTATGGCGGGGAAAATCACCGCCCTTAAATATCAGCAGAAAAACCCTAACCGCGTCAACGTCTACCTTGACGGGGAATTCGGGTTTGGAATTCACAAGACCCTGGCGGCGGAACTGCAGGTTGGCCAGGAACTATCCCCGCAAGAGATCGCAGATCTGGAGCTGAGGGATGAGGTAGAAAAAGCGTATCAACGGGCGCTGCGTTACTTGAGCAGGCGCCCGCACGCCGAGAAAGAAATCCGGGATAAATTATCCAGAAACCGGGTTCCTTCGGACGTTTGTGAGCGCGTGATCGACCGGCTGAGGAACGCCTCGCTTGTCGATGACACCGCCTTCGCGGAAGCGTGGGTTGAGAACCGTAGTTTGTATCGCCCCAGGAGCGCGAAAGCCCTGCGATATGAGCTCAGGCAGAAAGGTGTCGCTTCGACGGCCATCGAGGCTGCATTGAGCGATTTCGACGATGAACAGGCAGCCTGGGAAGCGGGCAGAAAAGCTTCCCGGCGCTACCGTTCTCTTCCCGAAGAGGTCGCCTCGAAGCGCATGCTGGCTTATCTTGCCAGGCGCGGTTTCTCTTACCGCATCACGCGCAAGATCGTAGACGCTCTGCTCACAGAAGGACCCGGCTCTGAAGGTGAAAGTGAGGTGGTGCCGTGAGCAATCCAACACTGATTACGGTGATCGGGGTCGTCGTAGCACTCGCTGCTGGTGCGGTGATCGGCTATTTCCTTCGTCAGGTGCAGCTGGAACGCATCCGAAAAACGCGCCGTGAAGAGTCCGATCGGATACTCGAAGATGCCAGGGCAGAAGCGAAAGACATCGAGCTGAAAGCTCGCGACCAGGCCCTGCACATCCGAGATGAAGCCGAAGAAGAGATTAAAAAGCGACGCACCGAGCTCAACCGCGAGGAAGAGCGCATCCAGCAGAGACGCAGCGAACTCGATAACCGCTTTGAGAATCTCGAGCGCCGCGAGCAGTCCCTCAGCAAGCGGCAAAGCTCGCTAGATAAGAAAGCCAACGAAATTGAAGAAGAGCACGCGCAGATCGTCTTCGAGCTCGAAAAAGTCTCGAGCATGACCCGCGATGAAGCCAAGGAGCAGCTCCTCCAGGAAGTGGAGAAGGAAGCGCGGGCAGACATGCTGCGCATCATCCGGCAGATTGAAGAAGAGGCGCAGGTCGAGGGCGAGAAGCGCGCCCGCGAGCTTATTGCCGATGCCATCCAGCGCGTCGCCTCAGAGCACGTCTCGGAGGTAACTGTGTCGGTCGTGCCGCTCCCTTCGGACGACATGAAAGGGCGCATAATCGGCCGCAATGGACGCAACATACGCGCCTTCGAGCACGTCGCCGGCGTAGACGTAGTCGTCGATGATACGCCGGAAGCGGTCACGATCTCCTGCTTCGATTCGGTCCGCCGGGAAGTCGCCAGGCGGGCGATGGAAAGCCTTGTGCTGGATGGCCGCATCCACCCCTCGCAGATCGAGAAGGTCGTCAACCAGGAGCGGGAAGAAGTTGAGCGCTTGATCGTAGAGGAAGGCGAGGAGGCGACCTATGAAGCCGGCGTTACGGGCCTGCACCCGGAGATCGTCAAGAAACTCGGCCGGCTGAAATTCAGGACCTCCTACGGGCAGAACCAGCTGGCCCACGCGGTCGAATCGGCGAAATTGGCCGGCGTCATCGCTGCAGAACTCGGGGCAAACGTAGAGGTCGCCAAGGCTGGCGCGCTGCTGCACGACATCGGGAAGGCGATGGACCACGAGGTTGAAGGTACCCACGCCGCTATCGGTGGGGATTTCTGCCGGCGCTACGGCGTCAGCCAGGAAGTGATCAACTGCATCGAATCCCACCATCACGAAGTGGAGCAGGATAGCGTCGAGGCTGTGATCGTCGAATCAGCGGATGCTATCAGCGGCGCCAGACCGGGCGCCCGCCGTGAAAGCCTCGAGCAGTATATTAAGCGTGTGCGCGCCCTCGAGGAAGTCGCCAACTCGTTTTCCGGGGTCAACAAGAGCTACGCCCTGCAGGCTGGACGCGAGATTCGCGTGATCGTACAGCCCGAGGATATCGATGACCTGGAGGCAACGCGGCTGGCGCGCTCGATCGCCAAGAAGATCGAAGAGGGCATGCAGTATCCAGGCCAGATAAAGGTAACTGTCATTCGTGAGACGCGTGCCGTCGATTACGCCAAATAGCATCGACAGGACCACGGATTATAGAAAAAACGGGCGCCGGAAGGCGCCCTGATTTTTTTAACTCGCTTGTATGGGCCGGCGGTATAAGAAGCTGTAATCGCCGGCGGGGTAGAGCGGCTGGAGTTTTTCATCCCACACGAAATCCGAGGGGGTGGTCAGGCCCAGGGCACGTTGATCAACCGCCTGAACCTCATCGATCAACTCATCAGGGATTGTGCTGCTGCCGATACGCTCACGCAGCAGTGTAAAGCGCACACGCTGCTTGACCTCCTGGTCGTAGTTGGACTTGCGGCCTTCAGACCCTTCGAGATCCAGCACGTAGGCTTTCCAGAGGTTCAGGCGCGCCCTCATCTCCTCGATTGCTCTCTTTTCCACCGCGCTGCTCCATTTGGTATGCAGCGCTTCCCACTCAGCTTGAAGGCTAGAAGCTCTGGAATACTGAGCAGGCGACAGTTCGCTCTCCTGCGCTTCGAGCTCGTTGAGCGTGAGCAGGACGTTCGCGATTGTCATACGGGGGAAATTCTGCCTGATCCCGGTTGAGCTCGATAGCGGCCAAAAAAGTTCAGACTGCATGAGATAGTCTTCCATCTCACGCAGGGCGCTTGCGAGGTAGTCTAAATTGAATTCAATCGATTGCATTCTGTCACTTTTCGGCTAGTGCTGCCTTGATCGCATCGAGGAGTTCACCGCGCGTCGCGGGCTTAACCAGATATCCTGCTGAGCCCAGGGCTTCCCCCCGTTCTACATCAACGATGCGGCCCTTCGCGGTCAGGAAAAGGAAAGGCGGTACCGGCGTGGGTTCCTCTTGCAGCTTCTCGATCAGCTCAAAGCCATCCATCTCGGGCATCATCACGTCCAGCAGCATAAGGTCATATGATTCGGACCGGATGCGATCGAGGGCCTCCTCACCGCTGAAGACTTTTTCGATGAGGAATCCAGCAGGTTTGAGCGTGATCTCGATAAGACCGACGGTATCGGGTTCGTCATCGACGACCAGAATTCGAACTGGAAGTGTCATGCAGGAGCCCCCGAATATTAAGCCAACAAGAATGCGGACATTCTACATTGTGAAGCCGCGTGTAGACAAACCGGTGTCTGTCCGCGTCAGGCTAGACCTAGATCAGCAGCAAAGCCGGGTTTTCGATGTACTCGCGGAACACCTGCAGCCAGCGAGCCGCCTCGGCGCCATCCGTCACACGGTGGTCGGCGGATAGTGTCACTTTCAGCCGCTTCACCGGAACGAGTTCGCCGTCCACGAACGCGGGCTCTTCCCGCACGCTCCCGACAGCCAGGATGGCTGCTTCAGGAGGGTTGATGATGGCGATAAAGTGATCCACATCGAACATCCCTAAGTTGGATACCGTGAAGGTCGAGCCTTCCACGTCATCCGGGCGCACCTTTCCCTCCCGGGTCCGGC
>JASFUN010000069.1:0-7258 GCA_050050255.1 Anaerolineales bacterium
CGTCCGTGATGGGATAACCGAGAATCTCCAGGCCGCCGTGCTGTGAAAAGTACGGCATGAACTCGCCATCCAATGTGTGGCCAGTTTCGGAGTAATAACGACCGGAGCCCTCCTGCGCGATCGCCGGGATGGCGAATGCCAGGACGAGCAATAAGACGGCCGTATAGGGTAGGACGCGGCGTATCCTACGGATGGAGGAACTCCCTTTCGACTACACGAACCGCCCTCAGGATAGAGCGGTTTCAGGCTTTGTGCAACAGGACCAGGGTACTATTCGGTCTCCCCCTGGCGGATACGGATGTAGGAGTCGTACCGCTCGGGTGCAATTTCCCCCGCCTCGACCGCATCGATGACCGCGCAGCCAGGCTCATGAATGTGCGTGCAGTCGCTGAACTCGCAATCAGCGACGAGCGGGCGGATCTCGGGAAAATATGCGTCCAGCTCTTCAGGCTCGATATCCCACAGAGCAAAAGCTTTCAAGCCGGGCGTATCGGCGACGTATCCCCCATCCTCGAGCGGGATCAGTTCGGGCACGACCGTCGTGTGACGGCCTTTGCCCGTGGCGCCGCTAATGGCGTTTGTGCGAGCGCCCAGCCCCGGCTGCACTTTGTTTAACAGGCTGGTTTTCCCAACCCCGGAGGGGCCGGCGAGCAGTGAGATCCTATCCTTCAGCAATCGACGCAGATCACGGATGCCTTTACCGGTCTTGGCGGAAGTGTATATCACCTCGTAGCCCAGAGCACGGTAGGGCTCAAATTCCGCAACTGCACTGCGTTTTACAACCAGGTCGATCTTGTTGGCACAGATCACCGCAGGGATCAGCTCGCGCTCGGCCACGACGAGCAGACGATCCAGCATACGGAAATTGGGGTCAGGTTCTGCACAGGAAAACACAAACACCGCTTGATCCGGGTTGGCGACCAGCACCTGCTCGATATCTGGTCGACCAGGCGCACTGCGTGAGAGCACAGATTCGCGCTCGAGGATTACCTCGATTGCGCCCATCCCATCCTCAAGCCGGCGAACAAGCACGCGGTCACCCAGCGCGGCGGCATCGCTCTGCATAGGATCTTTCATCAACCGGCCGCGCAGCCGGGAGGTGATGACAGCCTCCGCCGTTTCAACCTCAAATAACCCTGACTGGGCTTTAATGATGCGACCTTCAACCAGATCAGGGTCGATTGTCATCCTATGGCTCCGGGGTGGCCGTGGCGTCGCCCTCTTCGGGCTCAGGCGTGCGCTCAACCCACAGCCGCGATTCCCATGGGAACAGCTGCAGCGGGCGGCCCTTGAAGTAGGTCTCCATGATGCGGCGGAAGATCGGCGCAGCCCAATCCGAGCCCTCGCCGATGTTCTCGATCATCACCACCACGGCGATGTCGGGCAGGTCCTCACGACCCTCGTAAGAATAACCTGCAAACCAGGCGTGGGGTTCGGCAATCCCAGTCGTGCTGGCTGTGCCCGTTTTGCCGGCGATAAGCAGGTTCAGACCCAGCATTTTACGGTAAGCTGTGCCACGTTCATTCCCAACAACCATCACCATCGCTTCCTGGATGGCCTCAAGCGTCTCCGGGCTTATTGGCAGTTCGCCCTGCTCTTCCGGCACGAATTCCTGCAGCACAGCACCCTCAGCGTTCTCGATACGCTGCACCAGCTGTGGGCGGTAGAGTGAACCGCCATTGCCGATGGCAGCCACATAGCGGGCGATCTGGATGGGCGTCACTTCGAGAAAGTTTTGACCAATCGCCAACTGCACTGGATCGCGATCGTTCCACTCTTCGCCTACACGCTCGAGCTTGGTTTCAGGGCTGGGAACTGTGCCAGACTCATCACCGATCTCTATTCCTGTAGGTGTGCCCAGGCCAAATCCTGCGGCCATGTCCGAGATCGCGCTCTCAAGCCCGTTCCTGTAGAGCGTCAAACCAATATGGTAGAACCAGGGGTTGCATGAGCGCATTAATCCGCCCTGCAGCGTTAGATCGCCGGAAGGCGGCAGTTCACGATCCTTCGTCCAGTCATCCAGAACGTATCCGGCTTCATTCCAATCGCTCCCACAATAGTAAACCGTATCCGGCTCAAACAGCCCACTCTCGAGAGCCGTTGCCATGGTGACAATTTTAAAAACAGACCCGGCTGGATACAGGCCCTGAACCGCCCGGTTAACGTACGGCTGATTCGCCTGGTTGAGCAGTTGGAGCGTTTCGTTGCGTAAATTTGGATTACCACCCACAAACAGATTGGGGTCGAATGCTGGAGAGGAGGCCATCGCCAGGACCGCGCCCGTATCTCGCTCCAGGACGACGATCGACCCGGCGAAACCTTCCAGGGAGCGCTGTGCCACTGCCTGCAGGTCACGTTCGAGATTGGTGTAGACAGCATAAGGTGGTTCCGAATCACGACTGGCAAGGGTCTCCAGAAACTCACCAGAGGGTCCTAGCAGGGAAAGCGAACCGCCGGGAAGGCCTCGCAGCTGCTGTTCATACGCTGCCTCAATCCCGATGCGCCCTATGTATTCATCGCCGGCGTAACCCTGGGCACGCCGCTCATCCAGTTCGCTCTCCTGAATCTGGCTCACATAGCCGACAGCGTGAGGACTCACCGCCCCGGCCAACGGGGTGAGGCCGTCACCATAGTAATAGCGTGAGCTGTACGTGACAGCCTTTGGACCACCCAATGAACTCAACAACCCGGAGACGGCACGGTAATCTTCATAAGGCACGGTTCCGAGCGGGATAAAGAAATTGGTCGCGCGCACATTGTCATAGCGGTCGATGATCGGATCGGTAGAAGCCAGGTTAAACAAACGTCGCAGGGTGGAAAGCATCGTCTCTTCGCTGTCATCGTCACCGATCTCGTTCGGAACTAACCACAGCGACGCTACGTTGGGCTGATCGGCAGTGGCTTCAGAGACGAACGCTTCGCCATCTCGGTCGTAGATATTGGCGCGCGTCGGTGTCACCGTCGACAGGCTCAACTGACGCCCCTCTGAAAGTTCGGGCAGGATCGCCGCTTCAGTCCAGGCAATACCCCACCCCTCACCCGCATCACGGGTCAGATCGATGCGCGTCTCGCGCACAAGTTCGCCGACGACGGCGCTATCTAACGTAACGCGGTAACGCACCTCGGCGCGTTTGGCGCTTAGAATGAGCGACGAGACGATTTCGGCCTGTACGCTGCTGAAGGCGCCGCTGCGCATCACCTCTTCATAACGCTGCGTAAACTGCTCCTGGCTGAGGCCATCACGGGTAAGTGGGCTTAACAGAGCGTACATCCTGCTGTAATCACCCGCTTCCCAGGCACTTAAAAACTGCCTGGCGGCATCATCCGGGTCGGGCGGTGCCTCGGTTGTTTGCGCCGGGTCAGGCAGGCCCTCCGTGGGGGTGGGTCCGTTTGGTGCGTCCCCGTTCCCGCTGCAAGCTGTTAAAAGCACTGCAACCGACAGGATCAGATATAAGTTACGAACGAGCAAACGTCTCAATTTTCATCTCTCAGGATCTGCGGAAACACGTCACAATCATACCCTGTATGCACCTGGCAGCGTGAGGGCACATCGTAAATTGGCTTCAGACCGAATTTGCGCATCGTCCGGACCACATGGCACAGCGGCAGGCCGACAACGTTGGCATAGCAACCGCTCATTTGAGCCACGTAAACCGGTTTAAAACCCTCGTCCTGGATGCCGTAGGCACCGGCTTTATCCAGCGGTGAACCACTCTGCACGTAAGCATCGACTTCGGCCTTGTGATAATTTCGCATGGGGACTTCAGTAGTGCAAGCATCTATCTGTAGTTCGCCCGTCTCTATTTTGAGCAACGCGATGGCGCTGTGAACCTGGTGGGCTTCACCGCGCAGCCTCATTAGCATCGCGCGGGCTTCTTCCCCTGAAGCGGGCTTTCCCAAAATCTTCCCCCCGCTTTCAACAACAGTATCAGCCGCCAGAATAAGTTCATCGCCGTCAAACCGCGCCGCTGCTTCCCTTGCCTTTGCGGCTGCGAGCCGGCGGGCCAATTTTAATCCATCCTCACCGGGACGCTCAGATTCGTCTACGTTTACTGGTCTGATTTCAACCTCCCATCCGGTGAGCGCGATCAGCTCACTGCGACGGGGTGACCCTGAAGCCAGGATCAATTTCGGTTTGTTGCTGCTCGCCGAGGACATGGGCGTGAACCGTTAATCAGATTCATCAGGGTCAGCATGAACGTGGCCGTGCGATAATTCCTCCTCCGTCGCCGGTCTACGCTCGAGCACCTCGATCTCGAAATCGAGCGTCTTCCCTGCTAACGGATGGTTGAAGTCGAGCAGCACTTTGTCCCCTTTAACCTGAGCGATGCGGCCCACGATAACGTCGCCCTCATCGTCACTCATCTCGAGCTCAACACCTTCTTCCAACGGCACTTCCGGGGGCATATCCTTCTTCCTCACCGTCGCGAACGCTTCTTCATCGACCTGCCCATATGCCATTTCGGAGCCCAGGTGGATATGCCTGCGTTCACCGATCTGCATGCCATACAGCGCCTGTTCAAGGCCGGGAATCAGCAGACCCTGGCCGATAAGGAACTGGATCGGCTCCATAAACTCACCTTCGGTTGAATCCCACACTTCGTCGTCGACCGTCAGGGTATAGTGAATAGTGACGACGTCATTTTCCTGGACGCGATCATCTGCGCTCATGCTTGGATCCCTCATAGCTCATAAGTTCGGCGGATTCTAACACAGTGCGCACTGCGGGGGCTGTCAGCTGGCATGGCCAGATCAAGGCTTTCCGGCGCGATGGTAGAATGTTCAACATGGACCTATTCGATCACGCAATGCAGGACCGTTTGAAGCGCGAAGCGCCGCTTGCGGCACGCATGCGCCCAAGGACGCTCGAAGAATTCGAAGGCCAGGAGGAAATCGTCGGTGAGGGACGGCTGCTCCGCCGTGCCATCAAGGCCGACCGTCTCTTCGCGTCGATCATCCTCTGGGGGCCTCCAGGGACCGGCAAAACGACCCTGGCGATGATCATCGCAAACACGACCCAATCCCATTTCGAGACGATTTCCGCCGTCCTGGCAGGCAAGGCGGAATTGCGGCAAGTCATCAAAGCGGCGCGCGAACGGCGCAAGCTGTACCAGAAACGGACGATCCTCTTCGTGGATGAGGTCCATCGCTGGAACAAAGCCCAGCAGGACGCTCTGCTCCCACACGTCGAAAACGGGACGATCACGCTGATCGGTGCCACGACCGAAAACCCCTACTTTGAAGTGATCGGCGCGCTGGTTTCACGCTCGCGCGTCTTTCAACTGCGCCCTCTGGATGACGGCAGCGTCCGCAGGATTATCCAGCGGGCGCTCGAGGATGACGAGCGCGGTTTCGGGGAGCGTTCCGTCGATCTTGACGACGCCGCGATGGATCACCTCGTGCGGGTAGCTGGGGGAGATGCCCGCAATGCGTTGAACGCGCTCGAGCTCGCCGTGGAGACCACCTCCCCTTCCGATGATGGCCGTATTCACATCACGCTTCCTGTGGCACAGGAATCGATCCAGCGCAGGGCGGTACTCTACGACAAAGATGGCGACGCGCACTACGACACGATTTCGGCCTTCATCAAATCTGTGCGCGGCTCCGACCCCGATGCCGCGCTTTATTGGCTGGCCAAGATGCTTTACGCCGGTGAGGACCCCCGCTTCATCATACGGCGGTTGTTGATCCTCGCTTCGGAAGATATCGGGCTTGCCGACCCCATGGGGCTCGTCGTCGCTGCTGCAGCCATGCAGTCGTTTGAATTCATCGGCCTGCCCGAAGGCGTTTACCCAATCGTTGAAGCCACTCTGTACCTCGCCACTGCGCCGAAGAGCAACACAACCACGGCGTACTTTAAGGCTTATCGGCTGCTCGAGGAGCGTGGAATCGTTGAGGTTCCAAAACACCTCAAAGACACCAACCGCGATGCGAAAGCGCTCGGTCACGGCGAAGGCTACGAGTATCCACACGCCCACCCCCACCACCACATCGGCCAGGGTTACCTGCCCGAAGCCCTCTGGGGCACTTACTTCTACAACCCGTCCGACCAGGGTTACGAACAAGAGCTTGAAGCGCGCCTCCAGCGTTGGCGCGAAGCTCAACGCAGGGCGCTTGAAATCGAAACGACTACGGAGATCAGCGACCTCTCGGAGGACGAGATTGAATCACTTAAGCGCCAGCACCGCCAGCGGCGGATTGGGCCTAGCTAGGATGTTTCCATGACACTCATTTATCTGATACGCCACGGTCATAACGCGTACGTCGAGAAGGGCAGGCTTGCCGGTCGCCTGCCCGGAGTGCACCTGAGCGATCGCGGCCGTGCACAGGCGGACAAACTGGGCGAACTGCTCGCCGGGTCTGATTTAAAAGCGGTCTACGCCAGCCCGCTCGAACGTGCGATGGAGACTGCCGAACCGATCGCCACGGCAGCAGGACTCTCCGTGATCCCCAACGATGGACTACTGGAGACGGATTGCGGGAAATGGCAAGGTAAAACCCTGAAGGCACTCCATCGCAGGAAGCTATGGCCGATAGTCCAGGCAGCGCCTTCCCGGGCGCGCTTTCCCGAGGGGGAGTCCTTCCTGGAAGCCCAGGCACGCATCGTCTCTGAACTCGAGAAGCTCCGTCACAGACATCACCAGAAAAAAGCCATAATTGCATGCGTTTTCCACTCCGACCCAATCAAATTGGCCATTGCCCATTACCTGGGAATGCCGCTCGATATGTTTCAGAGGATCGTCGTGGAGCCCGCTTCGATCAGCGCCCTTGCGATTGGGTCTAACCACGTACGTTTGCTGCGCTTGAACGACACGCGTGCGACCTACGTCGACCTCTCCGGGTGATATACTTTTAACCTGATTAACGAATGGATGATTGGGTCCTACCCTTCCAGCGATGACAGCAGAACATTATGAATTAAACCCGACCGACCGCATTACTACCGGGGCAATCGGCCCCCCTGGAAAGCGCGTCTTCTACCTGCAGGGCCGATCTGCAGACACGCTCATCACCCTCATCGTAGAGAAACAACAAATACAATCTCTGGCTGTTGGCCTGGAGCAATTCCTCGACGAACTTAACGATCGCATGCCCGATCTACCCTCAGCCCCCGCCGACTATGATGAAACAGAGATGGAACTGGAAGAGCCGATTGATCCTTCCTTCCGCGTCGGTCATATTGGCCTGGGTTACGATGAAGAATCCGATCGACTTGTGCTCGTAGCACGCGAGATTCAAACGCCCGATGCCGATCCGG
>JASFUN010000070.1:0-7229 GCA_050050255.1 Anaerolineales bacterium
TGGCGAGATCGGCGAAGTCGGTGGACAAAACAGCACGGAGCCAGAGTTGAGGGCTTTCATGGAAGGTTTCAATGAGAGCCTCGAGGAGGATTTGCCGGGAGCTGAGGGTCTATCAAAGATCAGCATACAGACAGGCACCTCCCACGGAGGCGTCGTGCTCCCGGATGGCTCGATAAAAGAAGTCAGCGTCGATTTCGATACCCTGAAGCACCTCTCTGCAGTCGCCAAGGAGTATGGTATGGGTGGCGCGGTTCAGCACGGCGCTTCGACACTCCCCGATGAAGCGTTTACCAAATTCGCTGAGGCCAACGCTCTCGAGGTGCATCTGGCCACCGGCTTTCAGAACATCATGTTCGCCGATCTGCCGGAGGATGTGCGTGCTGAGATGTACGCTTACCTCGACGAAAATCACGCCGATGAACGGAAAGAAGGCCAGACGGACGATCAGTTCTATTACAAGACCCGTAAACGTGCGATCGGCCCTTTCAAGCAGGAACTGTGGAACCTACCGGAGGATGTAATCCAAACCATCCAGGATGCCTGGCAGGAACAATTCACGCTCCTTTTTGAACGCTTGAACATCCACAACACTGCGCCTATAGTTAAAAAGTTCACGGACGCCGTCGTCATAGAACCCATCCTGGACGACTACGTTGCCGCTGGTGCGACGGAAGAGGACGTCAAGGATCTAGCTGACTGAAACACGGGCCGAGATGGTGCTTGCAGGTCAACACGTGCAGCCTGATCGATACACGGTTATTCCACGCACCCTGATCTTCCTCAGGCGAGATAACGACATCCTCCTGTTGAAGATCGGGGAGCAGCGCGGTGCATGGTCAGGCAAATTCAACGGTATTGGCGGGCACATCGAAGCCGGAGAGGATCCGATTTCATCAGCCCGCAGGGAGATCATCGAAGAGACCGGTCTTCAGCCCTTGGATTTGTGGCTGTGCGGTGTGGTTCACGTGGATACGGGTACCAACCCAGGGATAGGTTTGTATGTCTTTACAGGTACAGCATCTGCTGGCGAACTGTCACACAGCGAAGAGGGCGAGCCAGAGTGGATACCCATTCCCAGCCTCGCATCTATCCCGTTGGTTTCAGACCTCGGCAGCCTGATACCTGCCGCGTTAGAGAGCTCGGATAACCGAACCCCATTTTCTGCCATCACAACATTCGACGAGGACGGTAATCCCATTGTCCAATTCTCAAATCGATAAGACATCGCCAACTTTCCGGATACCGTTGTACACATGGATCGGACTATTGGTCCTGGCAGCCGGCGAGCTGCTGTTGATCCTGGGGCAGCCGTTCGTCGTGAATTGGTTCACACCGATTATGTGGACCGGCTACATCCTGGCAATGGATGGTTGGCTCCGTAAACGCAGCGGTTCATCGTGGCTGACATCCCACCTGAAGGAATTCCCCATCTTGATTTTGGCTTCGGTAGGGATCTGGGTGCTATTCGAAGCCTACAATTTTCATCTTCAGAACTGGTACTATCAAAGCCTGCCCACATCAATGGCAGTTCGATCCCTGGGATATTTCTGGTCATTCGCGACCATCATCCCCGGGGTATTCATTTCCAGCCAGATCATCGAAAGCATCTTCTCTCCAAGCGCACCAGGAGCCAAGAATCTGCCGGATCCTGGATCACGGGGGTTATGGTTTCTAGTTGGCCTTGCGATGGTGACGATCCCATTGGCCGTTCCTACCTCGCTAGCGCGCTTCCTCTTCGGATCGGTCTGGATCGGTTTCATTTTGCTTTTTGATCCAATCAACGAGCTCATCGGCGCGCCATCATTGCGGGTCATGATTGAAAGAGGTCAGCGCAATAAGATAGCTGCGCTGCTCGTTGGAGGTTTCATCTGTGGTCTGCTCTGGGAAGCCTGGAATTATCAGACTTTTCTGCAAGGTGGAGGCCATTGGGTGTACACTGTACCTCAAGAGCTCCGCGTGTTCGGATTACATTATGGGCAGATGCCCATCCTCGGGATGCTCGGTTTCCCCCCATTTGCCCTGGAGCTATACACGATGTACCACTTTTTCCGCAGGATGATCGAAGGGCGCAAAATCCTTGGACCGGTTTACTGGTAAAACCCGCCAGGAATTTACATTTCGTTTCGATATGTATTTACCCGCTGAGCTCACTGACCAATTCGTAGAACATGACCATCGTCGAGCCGTAAGTCCGATCGTCGAACATTTCGAGGTGGTCTAACTCAACGGGATTAGATTCGTTCGGATCGATCTGCACGATCACCCAGGCGTCCGGATAAAGCCAGCTCGTGTTTCGATCCAGGGCCTGCAAGGCTTTGGACCATAATCCCTTGTACTGTGGCGGCGCGATATAGACGAAGTCAAACTGTTTTTTTGCCGGACGTCCAATTAGATTGAAGGCATCCGCCCGCTCCACTCTGGATGCATCTGTGAACTCTGTGATTTCCAGGTTCTCGCGGATCGTAGCTATCGCTCGTCGGTCGTTGTCAGTGAAATATACAAACTCGGCTCCGCGACTCAAGGCCTCGATACCTACACTGCCGGTTCCGGCAAAGACGTCCCAGAAATCCGTGCCCACTATATCCCTGCCAAGAATGTTGAAGACCGCTTCTTTGACGCGATCGGTGACTGGTCTTGCGCCTTCCCCAGGTACCATTTTCAGCCTGCGGCCCTTAGCCCTACCAGCGATGACCCGAATCCCTGCCACGATTATGTAAAAACCTCTGCTGAGCTGTCTACAATGAGGGAGATTGCATGACTATGCGAAATCTACTGCGGTGCGAAGTGCTTCAATATTCGAGCGTGGGGCGATGGTAGAGCAAACACAACCTGTTCCCAACACCATCCCTCGCCCATCCAGCGTGCCAAGCGCCTCAAGCGCCTCTGCTTGAACCTGCCCAGGATTGCCCAATTCAAGTGTTCTCCGGCTCACGCCGCCACAAACCGCCCCGGATATTTGTTGGTGTCCTTTCAAAAGTGAGGGCACAACCTCCCGATCATGCCAGTTCACAATTTGAACCGGATATTCAGGAGCCAAACCAAACATGATCGCATCTCCGTGCAGATGCAGCACATTCAACCAACCTTCCTGAGCTGCATCGAGAATCCGCAGGTCATATGGTATGCCAAACCGCTCGTAGGAATCATCATCAAAAAAGTGATAGGAGGCGTGTTGAATCGCATAAAAAATCCCATCGACCCCGAGCTCTAAAGCCGCTGCGATAAATGCCAGGGTCGAACTCGTAATTGTCTCTAGCGCAACCTCTACGGTCGCAGGATCTTGATGCAGATGCTGCATCATGCGCGCCTGGCCGGCTAGATTTTTTGCCTGCGATAAGGGACTGAAAATGGTCTGGATGATCGGGACGTCTGCGCCTACCTGTTCACGCAGTTCTTTAAGCGCATCCAACTGCACACCCAGAGCTCCCTGATCCGCTTCGAGGACTTCTAAATTCTTCCAATCCTCTAATTCAAGGATCGCGCGCTTTGTATACTCCCGTGTTCCTTCAGTGCTGCCCATCCACTCATCCTCCACGCCCCAATCAAGGAGGCAGAATGAGGAAGCCGGGGTCACTTTTACAAAATCGAAATCGTATCGTGCCTGGAACTGAGCCGCGGATTGGGCCAGTCCCGTCGCGGTTTGATCGTCTACAGGAAAATGCCGCCATAACGCCACAGGAGGTCTATCAGCGACTTCCTGAACGATGGCGGCTTCCAATCGCTCACGCTTGGAAACCATACTAGCCTTTCTTAATTTCTCCGAGTAGATATTCCTTCTGTTCAGCAGCAAGGGTGTTCAGCATACTCGACCGGACAGAATCAGGTTCTATTGATTCTGCACGCTCGAAACTCTGCAGGGATTTTTCTGTGTCGCCAAGCATCTTGTACGCAAGGCCTAGACCGTAATTGACTTCAATTTCATCCGGCCAGCGCTCGTGGGCTTTCTTGAAAGCAGTGACCGCTTGCTCGTATTTCTCCAGACTGTAGAGCGCCCAACCAAGACGCGTGTGCGCGCTGACATCATCTGGGTTCTGGTCTAGCTCCGCCTGGAGTACGCTGATCTCTTTCGGCTTAACATGCTGAGGTGTCGCTTCAGTCATCTTATTGTTACCTCCTGATTGATCCCGGGCCGGTCATGCGTCGACGTTAGATTGTCCGTCTAAATTATCTTACAACAAGTCCGGGATGACTTCGGGGCGGTCGGCTGTTTTGACCCCTGCGGATTCGAAAGCCTTGATTTTCTCCTCCGCCGTGCCTTCACCACCCTCGACGATGGCTCCCGCGTGCCCCATGCGCTTTCCCGGAGGCGCCGTCCGCCCGGCGACGAATGCCACGACGGGCTTGGTCATTCGATCACTTATAAACTCGGCTGCCTTCTCCTCGTCACTACCACCGATCTCGCCGATCAACACGATCTTCTCGGTGTGAGCATCTGCCTCAAACAAAGCAAGTGCGTCCACGAACGATGTGCCGTTGATAGGATCGCCTCCTATGCCGACACAGGTGGACACGCCCATGCCGTTCTGATTCAGCGCATGCAGGACTTCGTAGGTCAGCGTACCGGACCGTGAAACCACTCCTACGTCACCTTCCTGTGCGATATCTCCAGGGATGATCCCCACTTTCGCTTCACCCGGGCTTAACAGCCCCGGGCAGTTCGGTCCGACTAATCGAACGCCTTTTTGATCCAAGTACCGGCGCACTTTCATCATGTCGCGCACAGGAATTCCCTCCGTGATCGCCACGACAAGTGATAAACCTGCATCAGCAGCCTCGAGGATTGCATCTGCTGAGAAGCGTGCCGGGACGAAGATCACGCTGGCGTTTGCGCCTGTCGCCTCGACAGCAGTGCGAACAGTATCGAAAACAGGGATTTTCCCGTTCAAGACCCATTCCCCACCCTTCTTGGGAGTGACACCGGCGACGACGTTCGTACCGTAATCTACCATCCTGGCAGTGTGGAACAGGCCTTCTCGCCCGGTGATGCCCTGGACGAGCAAACGCGTGTCTTTGTCAACCAGTATGCTCATATCAATTGTCCCCTTTCGCCAGTTCAATCGCCCGTTTTGCTGCCTCTGCGAGTGAAGACGCCGTCTCAAGGTCCGCGTCTGAAAGGAGCTGGCGGCCTTGTTCAGCGTTCGTGCCAACCAGGCGGATGACCATGGGGATGTCAGTCGGTGTCGCTTCAAGCGCCGCCAGAATGCCGCGCGCAACTTCATCGCCACGCGTGATCCCGCCAAAAATGTTAAACAGCATCGCTTCGACGCTGGGGTCACGCAGGATGATCTTGATCGCCGCAGCGACCTTCTCTGCCGTTGCGCCACCTCCGATGTCGAGGAAATTCGCCGGTTCGCCGCCGAAGAGGTGGATCACGTCCATCGTCGCCATCGCCAGCCCAGCACCGTTGACCATGCAACCGATGTTCCCATCAAGCTTTACATAGGAAAGCCCGTATTTCCGGGCATCGCGTTCCTCGGGTTGCTCTTCATCCAGGTCACGTAGCTCAGCCAGGTCTGGATGCCTGAACAAGGCGTTATCGTCCAGTACAACCTTGCCATCCAGCGCCAGCAGACGCCCATCTCCACTAATCACTAAAGGGTTGATCTCCGCAAGCGACGCGTCACTTTGGGTAAAGGCTTCATATAGTCCCTGGGCAATGCGCAGAAATTCCCGCCAATGATCGCGGGGCAGCTGGATCGTCGCAGCGAGATAGCGTGCCTGATACTCCCGCAATCCTAGCAGCGGATCAATCCACACACGCACGATCCGATCTGGATGTGTGCGCGCGACTTCTTCGATCTCCACCCCACCCTCAGCAGATGCGATCATGACAGGTGATCGCTCACCGCGATCGTTTGTGATACCAAGATAGATCTCCGTCTCGATCTCGGCTGCTTCATCTACCAACACACGTCGGACTTGCAGATCCTTGATCGTCATGCTTAGCAATTGGGTCGCCGCTTCTTCCGCCTCTTCGGGCGAGTCCACCAGGCGTATCCCCCCGGCCTTACCTCTTCCCCCAACAAGGACCTGTGATTTGATCACGACCCGACCACCCAGTTCCTCGGCGATGGATTTAGCCTCCTGGGCGGTCATCGCCACCCGGCCTTTCGGAATTGGAACCCCGAAATCTTCAAACATCTGCTTCGATTGATATTCGTGTAGCTTCATCCGTACTCCTTTTAAAGCTTCTACGAAGCCGATTCTAAATCATCGCAGCCGCAGACCCGGTTCACGGCGACTGCAGGAACGGTGGCTCGAAGCGCATCACCCGGTGATTGCCGCTGTCCACGACCCAGACCGTCCCATCATCAGCTACCGCAACACCGGACAGGATATCAAACTGATTCGGACCGCTGCCAAAGATGCCTCCCCAACCTCCGAGGAATTCCCCATCATCCCGGAAGCAGAGCACCCGGAAGGCTTCCGGATCCGTTGTGCAAACAACGCCTTCGCCTCCGCTATCGACATAAGGCTTGTTCTCGAGTGATTGGCCAAACCAACCATCGACCGGCCATTCGGCTGCAGGTGCAAAGGTCCCGCTCTCCTCGATCGGCAGGAACCCCTGAATGCGCTGGTTCCATGTATCAACCACGTATACTATGCCCTCGTTGGAAATTGCCAGGCCTACAGGCTCATCCAGAAATCCTGTTTGATACCCAGCGCCACCAAACTGTGCGAGGTAATTTCCTTCGCGATCGAAAACTTTGATCAGTTTGTTGCCGGTATCGCTGACGTAGACTCTGTCCTCATCGTCCACAGCAACATCACGTGGGCCCCAGAAGGATGTTGCAACGTCTCCATATCCCTCCTGCCCGAACATGCCAAGGAATTCTCCGTCAGGAGTAAACCATTGAACACGGTGGTTCCACGTGTCCGCGACATAGACTGTGCCATCCGGGGCTACGTCGATCCCCCAGGGCTCGTTGAAGGTTCCACCCGGCGCTTGCTCTTCTAAGCGGTTGGCGTAAGTACCCCATACATCCAGGATATCCCCCTCTGGGCTCAAGTGCTGGATGCGGTGGTTTGCAGTATCAACAACATAGACGGTTCCATCTGGAGCCAGGGCGATATCGCGCGGGCGGAAGAACTCGCCCGGAGCCACACCTTCCTGCCCTACAACAAGCGAGGCTTGCAGATCGAAGATCTTATCCGCATACGGATCTTCAAATGTGGGAGCTTCGAGGGTTGTGGGGCTTACGCCATAGTCCCAGATTTGTGCAGCAACG
>JASFUN010000071.1:0-7204 GCA_050050255.1 Anaerolineales bacterium
AGGGAGAGAAGACATCACAGGCGAGATCGGAAGCGAAGGCGAGAGGTCGACCGTACGAATATCAAGGTAGACCAACCGGTTCGCGAGCTTCCGCTATACGAGCTGCTCGACGAAGAAGGTGCCGAGCTTATTCATTCCGAAGCGATGAATGTACTCTCAGAAATCGGCATCGACTTTTACCTGCCTGAAGCGCTGGAGATCTTGAAAGAGCATGGCGCTGACGTCCAGGATCAGACTGTCCGATTTGAGCCTGCGCTGGTCGAGGAATACATCGCCAAGGCGCCTTCCTCCTTCAAACAGATCGCCCGCAACCCAGAGAACAGCCTCTCGATCGGCGGCGATCACATCGTCTTTGCACCGGTATATGGGCCGCCGTTCGTGCATGACTTAATACGCGGCAGGCGGGAAGCGACGCTCGAGGATTTTCAGAACTTCGTCAAACTAGCCTACCTCAGCCCATACATGCACCATTCCGGCGGCACGATTGTCGAGCCGACCGACAAACCGACCGCCACGCGCCACCTTGACATGCTTTACGCTCATATCAAATACAGCGATAAACCCTTCATGGGGTCGGTTATGTCCGGCGAGAACGCTAACGACAGCGTGGAGATGGCCAGGATCCTATTCGGTGAGGCTGAGATCGAGCAGGACCCCGCGCTAATTTCCCTGATCAACATCAGCAGTCCACGTCGCCTGGATGACCGCATGCTCGCTGCGCTTACCGTTTACGCCCGCGCCAACCAGGCCACGATTATCACGCCCTTCATCCTTTCAGGCGCGATGGCCCCGGTCACGCTCGCGGGCACGCTGATCCAACAGAACGCCGAGGCACTAGCCGGTATCGTCTATGCACAGATGGTGCGTGCCGGCGCACCGGTCGTGTACGGCTCGTTCATGACCAACATCGACCTGAAGAGCGGCGCGCCCGTCTTTGGATCCCCGGAAAGCCAGTTAGCCTTGGTCGCCGGAGCACAGATGGCCCGGCGCTACAATTTGCCGTTCCGCAGCGGCGGTATGTTCTCCAGTTCCAAGATCCCCGACGCCCAAGCGGCCTACGAATCAGTCATGACCATGCTGCCCGCCGTGCAGAGTGGGGTTAATTTCATCCTGCACGCCGCCGGGTGGCTTGAAAATGGTCTGTCGGCTGGCTACGAGAAGTTTGTGCTCGACTGCGAGGTTCTCGGCATGCTGCACACCTACGTCAAAGGAATCGATTTCTCCGAGGATGCCCGGGCGATGGAATCGCTGCGAAGCGTGCCGCCCGGAGGTCATCACCTCGGCACACCCCACACAATGCAGCGTTTTCAGAATGCCTTCTACCGCGCCGAGTTGTTCGATTACAACGATGTCGATACCTGGGCTGAAAGTGGATCGACATCGGCATCCGAACGGGCCAGCCAGCTCGTAGCTAAGCAGCTTGCGGATTACCAGGCTCCGGAAATCGATGAAAGCCTGGATGAAGAACTGCAGGCATTTATCGACAACCGCAAAGCCGAGCTTTCGGACTGAGTGGGCTGGCAAAGGTGCCAGCCGGCAACGCAGCGAACCCTTTAGATCCTCCCGGGAAAAATACTATTCCGGATAAATCTGAAGCCACCATTTAACTCGCTAGGAGTAAAGTTACATTTACGCGGGCCGTCAAGAACCACTAGGGTAACTAATTGTGGACAATTATGGTTTAAAATAGTGGATATTAAACATAAGGAGGGGAATTCCCATGACTGAGCGGCGGACACCTTTGTACGACATTCATCTTCGAACGGCTTCGAAGATGGTAAAGGGCGGTGGCGATTACATGTACCCGCTCAGCTACAGCTCCCCTGTCGAGGAACACCACAACACGCGCACCAACGTCGGCATGCAGGATCTCTCGACAATGGGCGAGGTGGATATCAAGGGGCCGGGCGCAGAGCGGCTGGTCAACCGGCTGCTGGTCAACGAGATCAGGGATATGCACCCGGGCCAACTGCGCTACTCCTCCATGGTCAACGAGGCCGGTGGAATCGTCGACGACATCACTGTCTACAAATTCGGCGATGAACATTTCATGATCGTCACGAGCTCCGGCCCCCGCAAGAAGACCGCCCGCTGGATCTCGGATCACGCAACCGGCATGAGCGCCTACGTCACCGACATGAGCGGAGCAATCGCACTGATCTCGGTCCAGGGCCCGCGCTCGATGGACTTCCTGGATGAACTCTGTGATGATCTCGACCTGCCCGAGCTGCGCTTCTTCCGCTTCGCCAACAGCACGATCAATGAAACCAAGGTGCTGGTCTCACGTTCCGGGTATACAGGCGAGCTGGGCTATGAACTCTACGTCCCCTCCGAAGAAGCCGCGGTACTCTGGGAATTCCTGCAGGCAAACAAGGGTGACCACGGCCTGCTCCCATACGGCGTCAGCGCCATGCAGAGCCTGAGGATCGAGAAAGCCTATCCGCTTTATGGCCCCGATATCGATGAGACGCGCACGCCTTTTGAGCTCGGCTTAAATGAATGGATCCGCTTCGACAAGCGCGATTTTGTCGGACGTGAAGCGCTGCTGCAACTACAGGACATAGGGGTTCAGGAGCGCTGGGTGGGTCTGGAGCTGCAGGGCGAATCGGCCGCTGCGACCGGCGACCCGATCTACAGCATCGCCAACATCGACACGCTGCGCGAGGAGATCCTCACTGGCAGTGAGGCCGGTGAAGCGTACGATCTCGAGCAGCCCGGCGTTGAGGTGGGACGGATCACTTCCAGCGCACGCGGGCATAGCGTCGGGAAAGTACTTGGTCTGGGATTCGTGCAAACCTCACATGCCTGGCCCGGGAATCAGCTGCTCGTGGAGGTTAACGGCCGGCCGGCGCTTGCTAAGGTCGTCAACACGCCCTTCTTCGACCCCGATAACGCCCGGCCGCGCGCCCGGGGTTCCCTGAAGGAGGCGGAATGAGCACTTACAAGAAGCAGTACCACACGATCGTGCTCGGGGTTGGGGGCATGGGCAGCGCCGTCTGCTACGAACTCGCAAAGCGCGGCAAGAATGTGCTCGGGCTCGAACGCTTCGACATACCCAATGACATGGGCTCCTCCCACGGTTACACACGCATCATACGCCTGGCTTATTACGAGCATCCTTCCTATGTGATGCTGCTCAAGCGGGCTTATGAATTATGGAACGAGATCCAGAGCCACGCCGGCAAACGCATTCTTGTGAAGACCGGATCGCTCGACGCCGGCCCGGCTGACAGCTGGGTCTTCAAAGGCTCGCTGCAGTCCTGCGTCGAGCATGACCTCCAGCACCAGGTGCTCACCGGCAGGGAGATCAACCAGCGCTTCCCGGGGTACCAACTCCCCTACGACCTGATGGGTGTCTACCAGCCGGACGGCGGCTTTGTGCTGCCCGAGATCGCCACTGTGGCCTACGTCGAGGCGGCTCACAGCAAGGGCGCTGAGATCCACGCGCGCGAGGAAGTGCTCGGCTGGGAACCGCATGGAGACGGTGTGCGCGTGATCAGCGACCGTGACGAGTACTTTGCCGATTCGCTCGTTATCACCGGCGGTGCATGGAACGCGCAGTTCCTGCCGTTCCTGCGCGGGCTGGCCATCCCCGAGCGCCAGGTGCTCGCCTGGCTGCAGCCCGAGACGCCTTCGCTCTTCACACCGGAGCGTTTCCCGGTTTTTAACCTGCTCGTCCCGGAAGGCCGCTACTACGGATTCCCGGTGCATTCAGTGCCTGGCTTCAAATTTGGCCGCTACCATCATTTCGAAGAGTTCGTCGAACCGGACATTTACGAACGCGAACCGGACTGGGAGGATGAGGAGATGCTGCGCGATTTCGCCTCTCGCTATTTCCCTCAGGGTGCCGGGCCGACGATGATGCTGAAGGCCTGTATGTTCACCAACTCTCCGGATAAACACTTCATCATCGACCTTCACCCAGAATACCCGCAGGTCTCGTTCGCCGCCGGTTTCAGCGGTCACGGCTACAAGTTTGCCAGCGTGATCGGCGAGGTCATGGCCGATCTTGCGGACCGGCGCGAAAGCCGGCACAACATCACCCTCTTCAACCTTGCACGCCTGACGGGACAGGTCAGCGACCTGTACAGGAACATGCCTGGCCTGCGTATAGCCGGGACGTCGAACCGCCGTCCAATACACAGACGCATGATCGCGCGGCGCCGGATAATCGATCGTAGACGGCGCCTGGTCGATAGCCGCTTAACGGATCGGCGGGCGCGCGTGCTTCCAGCGGGTAGCGCCGCAGGGAGCGCACAAACCTACGGCTACATCGACAGCACGGATCCACGCTTCTGGGAATTGGAGGACGTCGAGCCTTTCTGGCTCTAGGCGACGTCCCCCGTCTTCGCAGCTACAATCGCTAGTGAAATCGGGGAAATTATGAAGGGACAAGCCAATCTGGTCATCATCGGCGCCGGTATCGTCGGCGCCAGCGCCGCATACCACCTCACCAAACTGGGCTGGAGCGATATCGTCGTCGTCGATCAGGGACCGCTTTTCAAAACTGGCGGCTCCACCTCACACGCGCCCGGGTTGGTCTTTCAGACCAACGGCTCAAAAATGATGTGCGAATTCGCACAGTACACGGTCCGGCTGCTCAACGATCTGCATACAGACGATCACCCGGTGTTCTATCCTGTTGGCGGGATCGAGGTCGCCTACACGGACGAGCGCTGGCAGGATCTGCACCGCCGTCACGGTTGGGCTACTTCTTATGGGCTCGAGTCGACGCTGCTCACGCCCCAGCAGGTGCAGGAGCGTATCCCAATTGTGGATCCAAATGTCATCAAAGGAGGCTATTACGTCCCCTCAGATGGTGATGCCAACGCGGTCAACGCTGTTGAGAGCATGGCAGCCTTCACTCAAGAGCAGGGCGCTGTCGAGTACTACGGCGGCACCAAAGTGACCGCTTTCAAGCGGCAGGGAAACCGCATTACCGCGGTTGTGACCGACCAGGGCGAGATCGAAGCTGATCAGGTGCTGCTATGCACCAACATCTGGGGGCCGGTGCTGGCCGACCAGCTTGACGTATCTCTGCCCTTGATGTCCGTCGAACACCAGTACCTCATTTCAGAACCGCTTGAAGCCCTGGCCGGCGAGCAGCGTGAAATCGTCCACCCGATTCTGCGCCATCAGGATTTCTCGATGTACTTCCGTCAGCACAGGGATGCCTACGGCATCGGCTCCTACAAGCACGAGCCATTGCTCGTCGACCCCTACGACGTCGGCGCGGACGCCATGCGTCCGTTCACACAGGATGATTTCGAAGTCGCTCAGAGGGCGACTGAAGAACTGCTACCGCCGCTGAAGGGTAAAAGCTACCCCACAAAGTTCAACGGAATGTTTGCCTTCACGATCGACGGCTACCCGATCCTGGGTCCAGCCCCCCATCTGGACAACTTCTGGACTGCAATCGGCGTTTGGGTGACCCATGCTGGCGGGGTCGGGAGGGCGATTGCGGAGTGGATGGAAGCCGGCGAACCCGGCAGCGATGTGCACGAGGCCGATATCAACCGCTTTCATGAGTACGCCAAGAGCAAATATTATGTGCAGCGGACCGCTGCGCAGCAGTATCGCGAGGTTTACGACATCATCCATCCCAAGCAGCAAATGGAACACACACGAGAAATCCGCCTGGCGCCCTATCACTCTCGTCTGCAGCAGCTGGGGGGCCACTTCTTCGAGAGTGTTGGCTGGGAACGACCACAATGGTACGAGCACAGCGCCGCGCGCCTGGAGCAGTACCGCGAGCGCATCCCCGAGCGTGAAGGCTGGGCGGCACGCTACTGGTCGCCGCTCGAAGGCGTCGAGCACCTGGCGACGCGCGAGCACGTTGGCTTATTTGAATTGAGTTCTTTCGTGAAGGTCGAAGTAGCCGGGAACGGCGCATTTGAAGCCCTGCAGAGGCTGACCGCCAACACGGTCGATGTCCCCGTCGGCAAAGTAGTTTACACCAGCATGCTTACACCACAGGGCGGCATTAAAAGTGACCTGACCGTCACGCGCATGGGGGAAAACCGCTACTGGGTACTGACCGGGGGTGGGACCGGGATGATCGATCTTGCATGGATACGCGCCCACCTCCCGCAGGACGGGAGCGCGGTCGCCACAGACATCTCCTCGAAGTACACCTCCGTTGGTTTGTGGGGACCCAGGGCGCGCGACGTTCTGCAGAGCGTCACAGAGCAGGATCTCTCCAACGGCGCATTCAAATATTTCACAGCCCAGCCGATTACCATCGAAGCCATCCCGGCGATTGCGCTGCGAATCTCGTATGTCGGGGAACTGGGTTGGGAGATCTACACTGCCTCGGAATTCGGGCAGCGCCTCTGGGATGTGCTCTGGGCTGCAGGACAATCGCACGAGATCATTGCCGGCGGGATGGGCGCGTTCGATTCTTTGCGAATAGAGAAAGGCTACCGCGCCCTGGGTAGCGACATCCACACTGAATACAATCCATATGAAGCCGGGCTCGGTTGGGCGGTGGATCTCGATCAAGGTGATTTCGTGGGGCGCGATGCGCTGCTCAACCTCAAGGAAGCTGACCCACAACGGGTGTTGTGTTGCCTCACCCTGCAAGAGGGGATCGCATTGGGCAGCGAACCAATCCTCTCAGGAGAACAAGCGCTCGGGTATGTCACCAGCACAAACCATGGTTACAGCGTAGGCCAGCACATCGCCTATGGCTATTTGCCTTTTGGGTATTCAGAAAAAGGGACCAAAGTCCAGATAGAATATCTCGGCGAGCGCTACGACGCTGTTGTGAGCGATGACCCGCAGTACGATCCCGGGATGAGAAAGCTTAGATCCTGATCGAGAGGGTAGACGTGATGACAAAAGTCAAAGTCCTGTACTGGCATGATATTCCCATCCAGGTGAAGGCTGAAGATAAGGACGGGCGCGCCGGCGTTCAGCTTTCGGCCCGATTTCAGGCTGCCATCGACGAAGCCGCCATGGCTGCCAACCTGATCGGGGACGACGATTACACAAATGGCTTCCATTGGCGAGAACAGGAGGACAGGCAGGGAGAACCACAATCTGTCGCTGAAGCGGTGGCCGCCGATCTCGAGGCTAAATACGCGGTGATCGATTGGCGTTCAACAGCAAGAAAACTCAAACAGGAATGACGGCGCTGATAATCGGCGGTCAACGAGGGCAATAACGCACCCCATGAGCAAGACACCAGAAGACAACGAACACA
>JASFUN010000072.1:0-7160 GCA_050050255.1 Anaerolineales bacterium
GCGGCTCCTATACGCGGCATACAGGGTTTCAAGCCCAGCTCCCCGATCAATTTGCGCCTGCGTCTTACCCATGTACAATCGATCATTCGCCATTTCGTTACGAGGCAGCAGCATGGAAGAACTTAAGAAACGCATACTGACCGAAGGCCAGAACCTGGGTGGGGGCATACTGAAGGTGGACGGTTTTATAAATCACCAGGTCGACCCGGGACTGATGGAGGCATGCGGAGCGGAGCTCGCCCGTCGATTCACCGCCATCAAGGCCACCAAAGTCCTGACCGCCGAGATATCGGGGATCGCCCCAGCACTGACAACCGCCAGCCACCTCAACCTCCCGGTCGTCTACGCCCGCAAACACAAACCGATCACGATGCCCGATCAAGTATTTCTCACCCTGACCCCCTCCCACACCAAAGGGCGCACGGTAGAGCTGATCGTCTCGCCTGAATATCTCGGTGCGAGCGAACGTGTCCTCATCATCGACGACTTCCTCGCCTCCGGGCAGACGATACTTGGGCTCGTGCGTCTGGCTCAAGCGGCCGGCGCTGAAGTTGTAGGCATTGGAGCTCTGATTGAGAAAGCGTTTGAAGGCGGGCGTGCCGCACTGGAACACCTGAATGTGCCAATTGAATCGCTCGCGATCATCACCCGCATGCAAGGTGACGAGATGACTTTCTCGGACTGATTCGATGGATGCGATTGCAATCATCGACTTCGGTTCACAGTACGCACAATTGATCGCGCGCCGGGTGCGCGAGGCACATGTCTATTGTGAACTCTTCCCTTACGATAGCCCTTCCGCAGAGGTCTTAAGCATCGAGCCGCGCGGCTTCATCTTATCCGGCGGCCCTGCCTCTGTGTACGAACCCGACGCGCCCCAGATCCCTGCCTACGTGCTGCAATCCAGCTTGCCCATCCTCGGGATATGCTATGGCATGCAGGCCCTGACGCACTCATTAGGTGGTAAGGTCTCCGCTTCTCGAGAGCGCGAGTATGGACCTGCCTCGATCGAAGTCTTGAAGGAGGACCCTCTGCTCCCCGAGCGTCGCTATCGTGTGTGGATGTCGCACGGAGATCGCATCGAGAAACCGCCCCCAGGTTTTGACATCCTGGCTCGCTCGGCACATTCACCTATCGCGGTCATGGCCGATCGCAACCTTCACCGCTACGGAATCCAGTTCCACCCGGAGGTCCAACACACCCCGCGCGGTGCGGAGATACTGAGCCATTTCGTATTTGATATTTGTGGAGCTGATCCAGGCTGGAATCCTGCATCGATTGTTGAAGCCAGCGTAGAGAAAATTAAGAGGCAGGTCGGCAGCGGGCGCGCTGTGGCGGGCGTCAGTGGTGGCGTCGATTCTTCCGTGGCCGCCGCACTGGTCCATCGGGCAATCGGTGATCAATTGACTTGCATATTTGTGAACAACGGGCTCTTACGCAGCGGTGAAGCCGACTCGGTAACCAACACCTTTAAAGAATTATTGGGTGCGCGCCTGATCGCCCTTGACGCGACCGAAGCTTTCCTCGAACAGCTCGAAAACATAGCCGATCCTGAAGAGAAGCGGCGCCGCATAGGGCAGCTTTTCATTCAGACGTTCGAAGAGCAGGCCCGCAGCCTGGAAGATGCCCGCTTTCTGGTTCAGGGCACGATATATCCCGATGTGGTTGAATCAAGCGGCCCGGATCGACGTGTGGCCGCGCGCATCAAGACGCACCACAACGTGGGCGGACTTCCAGAGGATATGCGGCTTGAACTCGTCGAACCGCTGCGCTACCTTTTTAAAGACGAGGTTCGTGCTGTCGGGCTGGAGCTTGGATTGCCGCCCGCCACCGTTAACCGACAGCCCTTCCCGGGCCCGGGGCTGGCGGTGCGCTGCCTTGGGCCGGTCACATACGAAAGGCTTGAACGCCTGCGTAAGGCAGATCGGATCGTGCTCGAGGAACTCGAGCAGGCCGGACTGCTCGCAACAAGCGGGCTCACAACCCTCGATCGGCAGGCGGAAGTTGTCAAATCCAACCCGATAGCCCAGGCATTTGCAGTCCTGCTGCCTATACGCTCCGTCGGCGTGATGGGAGATGCGCGCACCTACGCAGAGACGGTGGGCATCCGTGCTGTCACCACGGACGATTTCATGACCGCCGATTGGGCGCGCATTTCCTCGGATGTACTCGCGCGCATGAGCAACCGGATTGTCAATGAGGTCGAAGGGGTCAATCGAGTCGTATACGACATAACGAGCAAACCACCGGCCACGATCGAGTGGGAATAATTCGCTCCAAAATGAAAAAACGCCCCATCTCGTTATGGAGCGCACGCAAACGTACATCGGGAAGATCCCGGTTGTCATAACTTCTGTTTTTAGCCTTTTTCAGGCTGTCATCCACTCCCGAACGCGGATATCAAGAGCCACAATTCAAGCCCCAGCACGCCCATAAAGCAGATCACCAGGATGGTGCGGATGACGCGTTCAAACGAGTCCACACCAACCCCGACCCCTTTTCTTTCCAGATGATGCTTCGATGGGCCGTAGCCTGCCCGTTCTGATTCAAGCATAGCACCACTCCAAACTTGTATTCCTGTCTTCATCGTAGTACAGATTCCGGGCTGCTTGCACGGGTTGTAAGGAGGATGCAAGGCGCAGTTACCTTCATCCTTCTCCATGCTACAATGTCGCCATGGTCCAGCGTTCAAGACTGCCCGCCATCTTTCTCATCGTTTCGGCACTGCTCGCCATCCCACTGGTCAGTCAGGCTCAAACCGCTATCGATGTGCGCGCCTCCGATCCGGTCATCGAGACGTTCCCCCGCGTGACGTTATTCGTCCAGGTCATCGGTGAAGACGGCCGTCGATTGAACAACCTGCCTAACGCCAGCTTCAGACTCTTCGAGGACAACGACCTGGCAGTTGACCTGAGCCTGGATGAGGCGCTCGTGGGAACACGCCTGGTCTTTGTGCTGAACACGACTACCGACCTGCGCATCCGTGATACCCTTGGCCGCTCGCGACTAGACCTTATTCGCAATGAGCTACTTGAGTGGTGGACGCTGCCGGACTTCACACGTCTAGGCTTTGATGACTACAACCTGGTCACAGCCACGGGCACGTTGATTTCCCACTCCAATTCGATCGCCGAGCTGGCGTCCGAACTGGACGTACTAGAGCCAGACTACATCGATGAGCAGTCTGCCTACCGTTTGCTTTTTGAATCGCTGGACCTGACTACGGCACGACCACCGATAACAGGCATGCCCAGCGCCCTGATCTTCTTCAGCGCCGTGCCGCGGCCACCACTTGACGTACCGGTTGATAACATCATCCTGCGCGCCCAGGGGACCAACACTGCTATCTATCCGGTCCTACTCGCCTCGCCGGACGTCATCGGGCAGCCTGAAGTCGAGCCGCTGCTGCGCATCGCCGAAGAGACCGGCGGCCGCCTGGTCATTTTTCAGGAGGCAGCCGGACTGGACACACTCGCCCAGACAATCGCCAGCCAACGCGTCCAATATAAGCTGGGCTACACTTCCCAGGCGACCACGCCAGGCACACACACGATCCGCCTTGAGGTTTCACTTGACGGCCAGGAGATCGCGAATCTCGAACGGAGCTACAACCTGGATCTACAGCCACCTGAAGTTGTCATATTGGAGCCACCCGAACGCATCAACCGCAGTTCGGATGATCCCACTATCCCCCTGGGAGCGCTGCCACCGACCGATGTCGAGATTTCTTTCCTGACCAACTTCCCGGACGAGTATGGACGATCCTTAGCAGCTAGCCAGCTGCTTGTTGATGGCCAGGTCGTCGATCAACACACCGAACCGCCATTTTCACCGCTGATCTGGGATTTGAGCACTTATCTCGAGGACGACACTCACCAACTTCAGGTTCGCGTCATCGATTCGATCGGCATGGAAAGCCTCTCTTCGGTCTACCCCGTCTCCGTGGAGGTCGACCTGCCTCCCCAGGGGATTGCCGCCGTGCGCCCCGCCCTCGGCTATCTCCTGGCTGCGATCGGCGTCTTAATCCTGGGCATCATCCTCGCTGCTGGCCTGGTTTCGCTCGGCCGGCGCGGGGCGTTAACTGTTCCCAGGCGGCGGGCGATCCAGGAAGCAGAGCCCGTCATGCCGCGCCCGGCGTTGAAGCGTGAACCACCGGAAGGTCCTGCGGAAGCCTTCCTTCGTCCGGTGGGTCCGGACAACTCCGGGTTTACACCGATACCCCTGACCGGCACAGATCATATTGTGGGAAGCGATCCATCCCTGGCGGCCGCGCCTATACAAGACCCATCTGTCGATCGACTTCACGCTCGCTTGATCCGTCAGGCTGATGGCAGCTACCTGCTCCGGGATCAAGGCTCGACGGCGGGGACCTGGGTCAACTACCAGCCGCTCGACGAAAAAGGTATAAGCTTGCAGCACGGCGACATCATCCATTTCGGCATGGCCGAATTTCGTTTTGAACTGGCTGCTCCACCTGAGCCTCGCGCGATCACGGTCATGCAGGAGGGTGAGCAACCCACCGATTTAATTAAAGAGAGCCGACAGGATGGATCATGATCCCTCAGGATTCACCCCACCTCACCGCAGTTGGTCAATCTCACACAGGCAATAGGCGCACGCAAAATGAGGACCGCTATGCCATCCAGGCATACCGGCTTGGCAGCGGTCAGGACTGCGTGTTGATCATCGTTGCAGACGGGATTGGGGGTCATCAGGCCGGTGAGATCGCTGCACAGTACACGGTCGATACGATTCAAAGCTCGATGTCTTCCTTTGAGGGCGGGGACCCACTCCCCGTGATTCAGCAGTCGATCATCGACGCCGGGCGGGTCGTATCGGAAGCCGCCTCTGATGACACCCAGCAGGAAGGCATGGGCTCCACCGTCGCGCTCGCTCTTATCATTGAGGATGAGCTCTACATGGCGACGGTAGGCGACAGCCGCATTTACCTGCTTCGAAACGGACGTTTGCGCCAGGTCAGCACCGACCATACGTGGATTCAGGAAGCGATCGAATACGACATCATCACGCCTGAAGAAGCGCGCGGACATCCCCAGGCTCACGTGCTGCGCAGACATATTGGTGGCGGTGAACTTCCAGAGCCGGATCTGCGTCTACGCCTGCGTGACGGCGAATCTGATGAGGCTGCCCGCGAGAACCAGGGCACAAAACTTAAGCATGAAGATCGCCTACTGCTCTGCACAGATGGTCTAACTGACATGCTGCCTGATAGCGAGATTTACAACGCGCTGGCACGCATGCCACCAGATGAAGCTGTTGCGCATCTTGTTGAGCGAGCCCTCAAGGCGGGCGGAAACGACAACATCACGGTCGTCATCGTCGCCATGCCGAAGGAGTTTGACAAGCCACCGATCGTCGTTCACCGACGTCAGTGGGGCCGCAAGACATTGACCGCAGTCAGCCTGCTGGTTTTGTTGGTGTTGGGTTCTGTTTTCACGCTCTGGTGGTTGGGGGTTTGGCCGTAACTCAAATCGTCAGCTCTTAGCGATTCAAGTTCAATGGCGTCTGGCTCCCGGTCCTCTCAACAAGCAGAATCCCGCCGATGATCAACAGGCCGCCGGCCAGACCGATAAGTCTGAACCGCTCTTGAAGCAAGAAAAATGCGAGCACAATCGTAATCAGAGGCTCCAGGTACTGGAGCGCGGCGACCAGCGCAGACGGAGCGCCTGAAAGCGCGTAGAAGTACAAAGCGTAAGCGATACCCGTGCAGGCGATTCCCAGGAAGATGAGCGCTTCCCAGGTTCTCATCTGCCAGGCCGCAACAGCCCACGCCCCCCCGCTGAAACCGTTCAAGATCAAGCTGAAGAGAAACGCCCAGCTCATCGCCAAAACGGTTGCCCGTAGCGGTGAGGTACGCAGGGATTCAGCCTTCCCGAACACCGAGAAAACAGCCCAGGCTAGCGCTGAGAAAATCAATAAAGTGGGTGCAATCCAACCAGCGCGCCCCAATGTTGAAGCGGGGTCGGCTCCTGAGACGAGCAGCGCGCCGCACATGGCCAGCAAGATTCCCAGCCACTGCCATGAGGTGATACGCTCGCGCAGGAAGATCCACGCCAGCAGCGCCATGAACGCCGGCGCTAAAGCTGACAGCCAGGATGCGGTCGTTGCATCCGCTCTGAGCATAGCCCCCGCCTGGAACCATTGATTAAATAAAATGCTCAACCCGCCAAGGCTCGCGGTGCGAACCAGCTCAACAACCGAAAGCCGCTCAAAGCGACCACGCATCAACAGCAACGGCCAGAGCATCAGCAGACCCAGTCCGAACCTTATGGGGATTAACGTCAATGGATCGACCTGATTCAGTGCGACCTTGATGGCGACGAATGAAGCCCCGAAGAGGAAAACCGCCAGCACAGCTGCCGTGATGGCAAGCGCGCGTGAGCGAGGCTGCCCTGTCTCAGACCTGCTCGTCACCGTCGGATCTTGACGCGGGTGACAAATCGATCGTGTCCGCCCAGCCGATATTTATAGGATTCGTCACCACGCAGGAAATCGATCGCCTCACGACCCTGCTCTATCGCCCATTGAACCAGATGGCCCATAAGCACCCAGCCAGGGGACAGGTCAAAGTGAGACGGATCAAAACCGGAGTTGTAGACCCAGATACGGTTGCGATAATCAAAATTGACGTATCCAAAGACGGCCTCATGGGAAACCGTGAGAAATGCGAGCTGCAGCCAACCGCTTTCAAACGCGGCTGCGCACATGCGGTGGAAGTGAGTGCGCATCGCTTCCGTCAAGAATTCTTCCTTTGCGCTGTCGTTGGCCATCAACTCGATGAGCGTATCCACCGCTTGGTCGAGTTCCTCGCGATCGGTCACCATGTGCCAGTCAACGCTAGCCGGGTAGCCCTGTGCCTTACGCAGTTTGCGTCGCAGTTCGCGCGCTTGCTTGCTGTCGATCTGATCCAGGTACGCATCCCAGCTTACGGGCAGATCAAGGATGGGGCAGGGCTGCAATCTTTCCTGCTCGAACTCCCACCCTTTCGCTTCAGCGTTCGACTTCAATGCAGCAAGGCTGGGCGAATCTTCCGGGATATTGTAAAGGTCAAGCTGCTCCCAGCCCTGCGGTCCACCTTCGGACAGCGCATCGAAGAGCGCGGCGATAAACTCGTCTAATCGCTCCTCCGAGACGATCAA
>JASFUN010000073.1:0-6979 GCA_050050255.1 Anaerolineales bacterium
ATTCAACGCTTAAGATGATACAGACCAAAGTGGTCTGATATCAGTCTAGAAAGTCATGCCCGAGCGTGATGGTTGTCACAACATTGGGCAGGAATTCACAAACTTCGCGGTACAATTCAGGTTGATTAAATTCAAAGCAAGCGTAAGGTCCCTTTGGGACATTTGACCTAATCATTTTTCTGCGACCAGTGGATAGAATTATTTGATCGAGCATCAAATCCACCCAGTCGACCGGGTGGATTTTCAGCGCAAATATTCATGATGCTGGTGTCAGATTAGAAAAGCAAAAGGGTTTACAAATGAAGCGTTGGATGTGGATTGTCATCATCCTGGTTGTGGTGGCTGTCGGGGGTTATTTCGGTTTCCGGGCCTTGCAGGATGGCCGTGCGGCGGGCGCAAGCGAAGATTTCCAGACGGAGCTCATCTCCACAGGGTCTCTGACCGCAACCGTCGGTGCGACGGGCACTGTCCGGGCTGACCAGTCGGCGCTGCTGGCGTTCCAGACGAGCGGAACTGTTGGGCAGGTTGCCGTTAAACTCGGTGATCAGGTCAGCGAAGGTGACACATTGGCGTCGTTGGTCAGAAGCTCGCTGCCTTCCTCGATCATCCTGGCGGAAGCGGAATATGTTTCCGCCCAGCGAGCCCTGGATGATCTGCTCAATTCGGGGCAGGCACGCGCGGCAGCCCAACTGGCGCTCGCCCAGGCGGAAGACGCGCTTGACAGCGCACAATACAAGTACACCGTGCGTCAGCAGGGCAACCGTGCCAGCGACAACACCATTGACGCGGCAGAGGCGAATCTGGTCCTCGCCGAAAAAGAAGTTGACGCAGCCAAGGCAGCCTATGATCGCCTTTCCGGACGGCCCAGCGATGACCCTGCGCGGGCGCTGGCGCTCTCCAACCTGGCAGCCGCACGCAGTCGACGAGACAGCCTGCAGAGAAATTTAAATTGGTATCTCGGTTTTCCGGATGAGGTAGAGCAGGGTCTGCTTGAAGCAGAGCTCGCCACTGCCGAGGCGCGCCTTGAGGACGCACAACGGGAATGGGAACGGGTGAAGGACGGGCCCGACCCGGATGATATTGCCGCTGCCGAAGCGCGCGTCGAAGCAGCGCGCGCCAACATGGAGTTATCGACTATCAATGCTCCTTTCGGCGGGATCATCACCTCCGTGGATGTCAAACGTGGCGACCAGGTAAACCCCGGGACAATCGCGTTCGGGCTCGCAGATTTTTCGCCGCTGCTTGTTGATGTGCAGCTCTCCGAGATCGATGTCAATCGCGTGAAAGTCGGCCAGCCGGTTGAACTCGTCTTCGACGCCATCCCCGACCAGAGCTATGAGGGGGTGGTAGTTGAGATCGGGCTGGTCGGGAATTCTGTTCAGGGTGTGGTTAATTTCCCGGTGACGGTGGAGCTTCTGGAACCGGATGAATCCGTCCGTCCGGGCATGACCGCCGCGGTCAACATCGTCGTCGAGCAGATAGAAGACGTCCTGCGCGTGCCTAACAGAGCCGTGAGGCTGCGCGATGGTGATCGCGTGGTTTACATTCAAGAGGGTAACGGGCTCATGCCGGTCTCGGTCGTGCTAGGGGCTTCATCCGAAACGTACAGCGAGGTGATCGCGGGTGATATAAAAGAAGGTGATCGCGTGATCCTGAACCCACCGCTTGAATTCGACAGCAATGGTCCACCGCCCTTCGTCCGAGGTGGCCAGTGAGCAGCGATTACGTCATCAAAGCCGACGGCCTGACCAAGGTCTACCAGATGGGGGAGGTCGAAGTGCATGCACTGCGGGGCGTAGACCTGCGTGTGGCTTCCGGGGAGATCATTTCGATCATGGGACCCTCCGGCTCGGGCAAGAGCACCTTGATGAACATCCTGGGCTGCCTGGACCGACCCAGTTCCGGGAGTTATTGCCTGGAAGGTGAGCAGGTCGCGGATATGACGGATGATCAATTGGCCGAGATCCGCAACCGTAAGGTTGGCTTCGTGTTTCAGAGCTTCAATCTGCTCGGTCGCCACAGCGCAATCAACAACGTCGAGCTGCCCATGCGCTACGCGGGGGTGATGAACGGTCGCCGCAAACGCGCCATACAGGCGCTGGAGTCGGTCGGTCTGGGGGACCGCGTCCACCACCGTCCGAACGAGCTGTCTGGCGGACAGCAGCAGCGCGTGGCAATCGCGCGGGCGCTGGTAAACAACCCGGCGATTATCCTGGCTGACGAGCCCACCGGGAACCTGGACACGAAATCAGGCGAGGAGATCATGAAGATCTTGCTGAACCTAAACGAGGAATTCGGGACGACCTTGATCTTCGTCACGCATGATCCCGAGATCGCCGACATGACCCAGAGGATTGTCCACCTACGCGACGGGTTGGTCGAACATGATCTCAAGACCCGGGGCAAGATGGCGGTTAAGGGTGAAGCAGTGCCGGAAGAGCAGCTATAGATGGAAATTTTTAAGAACGATAACCACGGCGGGCAGTACACTCGATGAATTTCTGGCAAGGACTTCTGGAAGCGCTGCAAAGCCTTTCAAGCAACAAGCTCCGGTCGGCGCTTACGATCCTGGGGATCGTGATTGGCGTGGGCGCGGTGATCGCGCTGCTCGCCATCGGGCGCGGCGCCCAGGACACTATCACGGGATCTATCAACGGCATCGGCACGAACCTGCTCTTTGTCGTCCCGGGTGGCTCGGAGGAGGTCAACAATCCGAAACCACTGACGCTGGCCGACGCGGAGGCGATGCGGGATCCGTTTGTTGCGCCTTCCGTCACGGGCGTGGCACCGATCCTCACCGGGGGCGTCGAGCTCACCTTCGCGGGCGAATCGCTGTTCACCCAAGCCTACGGTGTCACGCCGGATTACCGGTTCGTACGCAACATCGAGCTGCTCGAAGGTGACTTCGTGAGCGAGGTTCATATTCTCGGCCGGGCTGCGGTGGTTGTGCTAGGGCCAGACGCAGCGGAGGAGCTTTTTGGTCGATCGGAAGGCGTCGTAGGGGAGACTGTGCGGATTGAAGGTCAGCCCTTCCGGGTGCTGGGTGTGATGGTGCCGGTCGGCGGGTCGGGTTTTTCCAACCCTGATGAATTGATCATGGTCCCCATGACGACAGCACAAACACGCCTGTTTTCCAGATCCAGAGATGCGGTTGACATGATCATGGTCCAGGCGATCAGCGCAGACGGTGTGTCGAGGGCTTCTGAAGAGGTCTCCAGCCTGCTGCGCACGCGCCACCGGACGGCGATCGGTGGCGACGATTTTACGATCTTCACCCAGCAGGATTTTCTCGAAACCGCGACCTCGATTACGAACGTGCTCACGATCTTCCTGGGCGGCATCGCAGCGATCTCGCTGCTGGTTGGTGGAATTGGCATCATGAACATCATGCTGGTCTCCGTGACGGAGCGCACACGCGAGATTGGCCTGCGCAAGGCCGTCGGAGCACGCAAACGTGACATCATGCTTCAATTCCTGACCGAGTCGATGCTGCTCAGCCTGATGGGTGGGCTGATCGGGATTGTGCTGGGTTGGGGGCTCTCTTCGCTGGTAGGATTTATCGCAACGACACAGGATGCGGAGCTGGTCCCCAATATGGGGCTGGATGCCATCCTGTTGGCCACGCTCTTCTCAACGGCGGTGGGGCTCTTCTTCGGGCTTTACCCGGCGAAAAGGGCGGCAGACCTTGAACCAGTCGAGGCGCTGCGTTACGAGTAGTCGTCTAAGGCGCTGAGAATCATAAGGGCGATCAATCGATCGCCCTTTTTCTATTGCTTCGTTTGATTAATTCTCAGGGCTTACAAATAGGGGTCGCGCTTCTGGTTAGCCCGGAGGTACAAGAGCATCGATTTTACAGGTGGGATTTCAGGAACTGTCCTGTGTAGGATGCGGACACTTTGATGATGTCCTCCGGCGTGCCTTCGGTGATGATCTGCCCACCGCCGTCACCACCCTCGGGTCCCAGATCGATGACCCAATCGGCGACCTTGATGATGTCTGGATGGTGCTCGATGATCAGGACGGTGTTGTCCTGGTCGACGAGCTGCTGCAGCACTTCGATGAGCTTGTGCACATCTGCAGCGTGCAAGCCCACGGAGGGCTCGTCTAGCACGTAGAGGGTGTGCCCGGTGCTGCGCTTGGAGAGCTCTCGCGATAGCTTCACCCGCTGGGCTTCGCCACCTGAGAGGGTCGGGGCAGGCTGGCCGATTTTCAGGTATCCCAACCCGACGTTTTGGAGCGTCTCTAATCGGCGGAGCATCGGTGGGAACGCTCCGAAGAACTCTGCGGCCTCGTCGATGGTCGTGTCGAGCACATCGGCGATTGTTTTGCCTTTGAAGCGCACCTGTAGTGTCTCACGGTTGAAGCGGGAACCCTGGCAGACTTCGCAGGGAACATACACATCCGGCAGGAATTGCATCTCGATGCGCAGCTGCCCCTGACCCGAGCAGGCTTCACACCTGCCTCCGCGCACGTTGAAGGAAAAGCGACCTGGCTTGTATCCCCTGACCTTCGATTCGGGCAGTTCGGAGTAGAGCGAACGGATGTGGTCGAACAATCCCGTGTAGGTGCCCGGATTCGATCGGGGGGTGCGCCCGATCGGGCTCTGGTCGATGTTAATCACTTTCTCGATGTTCTCGACACCCTCCAGGCTGTCATATTCCCCCGGCAGGGTGCGAGAGCCGTGCAGGGCGCGCGCCAGCGCTTTGTAAAGCACCTCGACCATCAAAGTCGATTTGCCCGATCCCGAGACGCCGGTGATGCACACAAACTTTCCCAATGGGATCTCGAGGTCGACGTCCTTCAAGTTGTGCTCGCGCGCGCCGTGGATGATCAATGATTGGCCATTGCCCGGCCGCCTTTCGGAGGGGACGTCGATCTGCAATTTCCCCGAGAGATATTGACCGGTGATCGATTTCTCCTGCTTCGAAATCTCTGTCACCGTCCCCTCGGCGATTACCTCGCCTCCTTTATCGCCGGCTCCGGGCCCGAGGTCTACGACCCAATCGGCGGCGCGGATCGTGGCTTCGTCGTGCTCAACGACCAGGACCGAGTTGCCCAGATCGCGCATGCCTTCAAGCGTGTGGATCAAGCGGCTGTTATCGCGGGGGTGCAACCCGATCGATGGTTCGTCCAAGACGTAGAGGACCCCCATCAAGCGCGAGCCGATCTGGGTGGCGAGTCGGATGCGCTGAGCTTCGCCGCCAGAGAGCGTCCCCGCGGAGCGGTTCAGGGTCAGGTAGTCAAGACCGACGTCAACCAGGAAGCCAAGCCGGCCTTCAACCTCCTTGAGAACACGACCAGCGATGGCCAGGTCCCGGGCGCTGAGAGCGCCATCATCGTCCTTGAGGCTCCTGATCCAGTGCAGGCTGCGGAGGACGGGCCAGTTTGTGACCTCCACGATGTTTACGCCGTCAATCGTCACGGCGAGCGCTTCGGGACGGAGCCGCTTCCCCTTGCAAGCCGGGCAGGGCTGCTCGGACATGTAGTCCTGGATCTTGTTGCGAATGTAGTCCGAACTGGTCTCCTGGTAGCGGCGCTCCAGGTTGCCGATCACGCCTTCGTAGGCGGTCTCGTAGCTGGCCTTGCGCCCTTCACGCGTCGTGTAGGTGATCGGGATCTCTTTGCCGTTGGTGCCGTAAAGTAGGATGTCCAGCTTCTTGTCCGAAAGTTCCTCGACCGGGGCGTCGAGATCAATCTTGTATTCATCGGCGACGGCCTCGAGCATCTGCCAGTAATAACCCTCCTGCTCGCGCGTCTGGCTGCCCCAGTTCATCGCCACGAGAGCCCCCTCGATGATGGAGATGGAACGATCCGGGAGGATCCGATCCGGGTCTACCTCGAGCGTGCTTCCAATACCCTGGCACTCGGGGCAGGCTCCGTGGGGGGTGTTGAATGAAAAGGTCCTTGGTTCGATTTCGGCGATTGTCGTCCCGTGGTCGGGGCATGCAAGGTGCTCTGAAAAGGGTATGTCCGTGGGTGGATCGCTGCTTAAGTTGGCGATCAGCATCATGCCTTCACCCCAGCGCAGAGCGGTCTCTACGGAATCAGTCACACGCGTCAGGAAGGCGTCATCTTTTTGATCCCCCTCCGGGATGATCAGCCGATCGACGACTGCATCTATGTTGTGGTTCTTGTACCGATCGAGCTCGATTTGCTCATCCAGCGACCGGATCTCGCCGTCAACCCGGGCGCGCACGAAACCGGAGCGCCGCAGTTCATCGAATACGTTCTGGTGCGTCCCCTTGCGTGAGCTGATCATCGGAGCCAGGATCAGAATGCGGGTCTCCTCAGGCAGGTCGACGACCGCGTCGACAATCTCCTGGGCTGACTGCTGGTGGACCTCTTTGCCGCAGATGGGGCAGTGGGGCTGACCGACGCGGGCGAACAGCAAGCGCAGGTAATCGTAGACCTCGGTCACGGTGCCTACGGTGGAACGCGGATTATGGGAAACGCCGCGCTGATCGATTGATACGGCCGGGGATAACCCTTCGATGTAATCTACGTCGGGCTTGTTGAGTTGGCCGAGGAACTGTCGCGCATACGCCGAGAGAGATTCGACGTACCTGCGTTGGCCTTCTGCGAAGATCGTATCGAAGGCGAGGGATGATTTTCCGGAACCCGAAATCCCCGAAATCACAACGAGCTTGTCGCGTGGGATCTCGACGGAGATGTTCTTCAGATTATGTTCGCGTGCACCGACAACGGTAATTTTATCCTGGGGCATGTTCCGTACATTCAATAGCTAGATGAACTGAGCGCAACCACGTATTATATCAGCCGGTGGAGGTCACCTGTACCTGGCAGCCTGGCGGCCGGCGCTGTACGAGTTTGTGCCTGGAGTGGGGTTTTTCTGTTGTGATCTTTGTTATTCGACCAGCGGTCCAGCCGCTGCTGCTTTCATAGGTTCTCCACCGCGCGGGCAGGTGGGTTGAGGGTCCTTGGTCATGCCAGGATCGTTCTTGGGCAAGGTCGGCAGGCT
>JASFUN010000074.1:0-6954 GCA_050050255.1 Anaerolineales bacterium
TACCGTGACATGAGCGGATCCCCCTCACCAAAACAGCGTTTCTTCGTCATACCGTTTCAATCAGTCCAGTTCTGACTGTCGTTCAGCAATCATAGCTCTGGCGCGCATTTCGAGTTTGCGGTACTCCACGATCTTGAGCAGATCGTTCAGCCAGTTTGTGCCCCCGGAAATGAAGAGCGCCGTCAGGAAGACATCCAGCCAGGCTGCTCTGCTGAGGCCAAAAACGCTCAGCACGCGCAGGTCCAACATGATTGTCAGCAGCAACCCGATGATAAGCGCGACGGCACTCAAGATCCAGCCTTTTTGCTCCTTCATGAACTTATCCAGAACCGGGTCGAGCAATTGCAGTAATTGCTGGAGCGCGAAGCTGGCGACAAAAATCGGGCCAAGCGCCTGGACAAGTGTGTTCATAATCGCAGCTCCATTCGGCTAAAATTTCGGGATAGGCGCGCCTCAGTCCACATCAAGGTGAACGACAGTGACACCCTCACCACCTTCGGAAGGACTGCCGCTCTCAAAGGATCTTACGTAGCGGTTGCCCTGCAGCGCCTCACGAACCGCCTGCCTCAGTGTGCCTGTACCCTTGCCATGGACCACACGCACGAAAGGCATACCAGCCAGGTAAGCCGAATCCAGGTGGCGTTCAAGATCGATGAGGGCTTCATCGACCCGCAAGCCACGCAGGTGCAGTTCCAAAGGCGGCCGTGCACTCGGCTTCGATCGCACTCGTGTTGCCTCAATCCTTGGCGTCGAACCCTCGGATCCTTCTTCTCCGCCGCCTTCGGCAAGGCTGAGCTCATCCATCCTTGCCCGGATTCGCAGCCGACCGACCTGGACCTCCGCCTGCTCTTCGTCCAGGCTGGTGACTACCCCCCTTGTATCGATCGTCTTCAGATGGACCTTATCGCCCAGCCGTATCGGTCGGTCCGCTGGTTTTTCTTCATGCCTATCCCGCACGACCGGTTCGTTGACAGACTCTTCTAGTTCCTCGAGCTGAGTCTGCGTATCATCCAAAACTTCAAGAGGCTGCCCGGCAAGCTTCAGCTGCCGGCGCAGCTTCTCGAGTTCTTCCCGCACCTCTTCCACATCGGAGGAGGCTTGCTCACGAGCCTGTTCAAGCAGCTCAAGCTTCTTGTCCTCGATCGAATCCAGGCGTTGAGCAAGTTCCTTCTGATGATCGCGGGCCTTCTGACGGGATTCTTCAGCCTCCTGAAGGGCCCGACGAGCCTGCTCGCGCTGGTGATGGATCTCATCGAGAAGCGCATCGGCTTCAAGTGCTTCCGCAGAGACCCACTGGCGGGCCTTTTCAAGCACGCCTTCATCCAACCCCAGGCGTTGGGCGATCGCGAGCGCATTCGATCTTCCCGGAAGCCCGATGGTCAGATGGTAGGTTGGCTGCAGGCTTTCAACATCGAACTCCACGCTTGCGTTGCGCACGCCATCCGCCACATGCGCATAGGTTTTTAAAGCAGTGAAATGGGTGGCGACGAGGGTAGTCACTCGGCGATCAAGAAACGTCTCCAGGAGCGCCTGGGCTAATGCAGCACCCTCCTGTGGATCCGTGCCAGCCCCCAGCTCGTCAAGGAGCACCAGTGAGCGCTCGCTGGCATTTTCAAGGATGTGGACAATGTTCGAGATGTGCGCTGAGAAGGTCGAAAGTGATTGCTCGATCGATTGTTCGTCACCGATGTCGGCATAGACAGCGTCGAAGAGAGACATCCTGGAACCGGAGGTCGCCGGGATATGCATGCCTGAAGCCGCCATGAGTACGAGCAAGCCAGCTGTCTTCAGCGTCACCGTCTTGCCGCCCGTATTTGGGCCGGTGATCACCAGCGCGTACGTCTGATCATCTAACACCAGGTCCACAGGCACGACGGCATCCGGGTCCAGAAGCGGATGGCGTGCTTGCAGGAGCTTCAGCTTTGAGCCGGGATGTGGACTTCCGGTCCGGCCCTGGTGGAAGGGCTCGATAATCGGTTCGCTTGCTCTCAACGATTCAGCATAGTGCGCTTTGGCAAAAGCCACGTCCAATTCAGCGATCGCCAGGACCGTGTTTTCAATTTCCTGCGCTCGCTCGCCGATGCGCGCCGAAATTTCTGCCAGCAAGCGGCGTATCTCGTCGCGCTCTGCTAGTTCCAGCTCGCGCACCTGGTTGTTCAACTCAACAACCTGGATCGGCTCAACGAAGACGGTCGCACCAGATGTAGATTGATCGTGTACGATTGATTTCAGCCGCCCTTTAAACTCCGCCCTGAGAGGGATGACGTAGCGACCCTCACGCTGGGTGATGATCGGCTCCTGCAGCAGGGGAACCACTTTCGGGTCGCTCAGCAGATTCTGCAGCTTATCGGTCAGCCTACCATGGGCAATGCGGAGATCTCGCCGGACGGTTGACAGAATTTCGGAAGCGCCATCCAGCACGTCGCCGCGATCACTCAGGATTGAGGAAATATTGAAGATAAGCTCCTCGGTAACTTCCAGGCGCAGGGCGATCTGGCGCAGTGCAGGATAGCGTGTGTCTTCATCCTCGAAACGCCTGCGCAGCGTGCGTGCGGCGATAAGCGTGCTTTTCACATCCAGGATTTGATGGGGTTCAAGGACCGCTCCCCTCTCAGCGGATTCAACGCTGGCGCGCACGTCACGCGCCCCTCCGATCGTCAAATCGGCCTGCAGGCTCAAGAGATGGCGTGCTTCGGTCGTCTCGTCCAACCGCCTCTGAACCCACTCTGGATTCTGGGAAGGCTGCAGTTCATGAACAAGCTCTTTGGATGCCGAGAAGGCGGCATGTTCGGAAAGCCGGTCGAGGATCAGCGAGTATTCAAGCGTGCGCAGTGACTTGGAATCCATCGCTGGGAGTGTAACACGGTTTATCATCCAGGCCTGTGTCGAACCGGACAGAAAGCCCTTACGGCAGGCAAAATGCTGATTTTCAATCCGTTTTTTGATCGAATATAATCATATGAAATCAAGAACAAACCGAAAGCAGCCACAATACGACCGCGATATGGCCGACCCTAGAGAACCCAACGACGGAAAAGGACTTTCCGACCCCTCCCTGCAGCCTCTGCTTAAGAGTCTTGCAATTGAGCTGCTGATTTATGCTCCACTTGTCATCCTCTACTTTCTGCTGGTGCTGCGCATAGCGGATCAATTTTTAGCCGATCTTTACAACACGGACACAAAGCTCTACGCCGTAACCGCCCTGGCCGCAATCGTGGCCCAGGGTGTGCTGCTGGAACGCTTGACCACCTGGCTGCTGCATCGCTTCGGCTTACGGAAGTAAAAATGGATTTCCTGATCTCTGGCACCGTCATCAGCCCATGGTTGTTAGCCGGCATAGGCTTCGTCGTTGGCGTGCTTGGTGGTTTCTTCGGCGTTGGGGGTGGTTTTCTTGCCGCCCCTTTGATGATCTGGAGCGGCGTGCCGGTTCATTTCGTGGTGGGAACCGACCTGGCACACATGACCGGCAAATCGATTGTTGCTGCTCGCCGACACCGGGCTATGGGTAACGTGGACCTGCGCCTGGGGTTGCTGATGACAGCCGGGACGGTCCCCGGCATTGAAATCGGCGCACAGTTGATCGAATTGCTTGAAAGATTGGGTTCCATAGAGCGGGTCGTCGGCATCGCTTACGTGGTCATCCTCACCGGTATTGGATTGTTCACCGCCTGGGAGAGCATCCGCGCCCTGCGCATGCAGAACACAGACCAACTCGAAGCGGTTGACGTGCTCAGCATGGACGGCCTTGCCCATCGATCCCGGCTCTTCCGCATCCCCCCGATGATTAAATTGCCCACATCCGGTGTCAGCGAGGTCTCGCTCTGGGCGATCATGCTCGTCGGGTTCATCACAGGTGTGCTGGCAGGTTTTCTCGGTGTGGGGGGTGGGTTCATCCGCCTGCCGTTGCTGGTCTATATTCTTGGAATCCCTACACATGTGGCGGTTGGAACGGACCTCTTCGAGATCGTGATCTCCGCCGGCTTCGGAACGATCACGCACGCGCTTAAAGGCAATGTGGATATTCTCATCGCCCTTACGATGCAGACCGGAGCAGCAATTGGCGCACAAATTGGCGCTGTAGGGACTCGTTATTTCTCGGGTCCAACCATCCGGCTCGCTTTTTCCATTTTCCCACTGATCGCTGCAGTGCTCGTTCTCATGAATGTGGGTATTTAACCAGGAGTGCCTATGCTGAAGTCAAACAACGATGATGTTCTCGGACACTCTATCCTGTGCGTAGGTGAAGCCGGTCCGGATGCCGAATCGGTCCATTTCGCCGAGACGGTCGTCGAGGCTCTCGGTTATGATCTTGCTCTGCTGCATGTCCCTAAACCTGGCAGAGACAAAGCCGAATCCGGGCAGGTCATCGCTGAGACGATTGATATCCTCGATGAAACCCCTGAACTCGTAGAACCAAGCGAGGGCAGCTTTGAAACTTTCCTTCATAAACAATTGGATCATGAACGTTACCAGTTGATCATCCTGGGCGCGACGAAGGGCTCAACCGATAAGCCTCTCACCAAGCGCGCCCGGCGCCTGGCCAGCACGCTCGCCGACAGTGTGCTGGTGCTGCGGGATCCGCCAGAAAAGGTCGAGAAGATCCTTATTTGTACCGGAGGTCACCCTGCGGCCAACGTCGTGGTCGATACTGGTATTCGTCTGGCACAACAGCTTGATGCGAACGCCACGATCCTGCACGTTGTTACCAGCAGCCCTTCCATGTACACGGGCCTGGGCGCGTTCCACGAGAAACTTGAGAACGTGATGCAGCGCGACACACCGCTCGCAGAGCACCTGCGTGGCGCGGCATCGCGCGCCGAAGACGCCGGGATCGAATCACATATTGAACTGCGCCACGGCATGGTCACGGAGGAGATTTTGCGCGCCAGCGATGTGAATCACTATGACCTCACCGTGATCGGCTCCCACGATCCGCACCAATTCTTCCAACGCCTGACCATGGGCCGTATCGGTCCACAATTGGTTGCGAGCATACAGAATTCGATCCTGATCGTCCGCCTTCAGCCGGAAGATAAAGTCTAATTGCACTTGGGTTGGGGGAAGCACTCGTCTGCCCATCCATGTAAGCGGCGCGACTACACCGTCAAATACCGGTCATTTATCACTTCATCCAACCATCCTGCCTGGTTCACAATAACAATCAGGAGCTTATTGCGCATTTGCATAGTGCAGGAGCGATAGAAGCATGCCTGACCTAACAGAAGCATTTGTTGAACTCATCCGTCGGACCTCGACGGACCTGCCATCCGATGTCGAGCGCGCGCTCCAAAGTGCGCGCGGCGATGAAGAACCCGGATCGGCAGCCCAGGGTGCACTCGATACGATCCTCGAAAACGTCGCCCTTGCCAGAGAGAACTCGACACCCATCTGCCAGGACACCGGCACACCGATCTTCTATGTGTATCACCCGCAAGGTTGGAGCACCCGCAAGCTGCGCGATCAGATCCGCGCCGCCACAGCCAAGGCGACCGAGAAAACCTACCTGCGGCCAAACGCCGTGGATTCGGTCACCGGGGAAAACTCCGGGGATAATCTCGGTGGCGATGCGTTCCCGACGATTCATTTCGAGGAAACCGACGGGGACGAGTTAATTGTCGATTTAATGTTGAAGGGCGGCGGTTGCGAAAACGTCGGGGCGCAGTATTCACTACCCAACACAGCGCTGGGCGCCGGGCGGGACATGAAGGGTGTGCGCAAGGTCGTCCTGGACGCAGTTCATAAAGCCCAGGGCAAGGGCTGTGCTCCTGGCGTTCTGGGGGTGGCGATCGGTGGTGATCGCGGTTCATCCTATTATGGTTCCAAGGAGACGCTATTCCGCTCACTGCATGACAGCAACCCTGATCCAGAGCTGGCTGCGTTCGAAGAGCAGCTGCAAAGCGAGGCCAACCAGCTCGAGATTGGGCCGATGGGTTTTGGCGGGAAGACCACCGTGCTGGGCGTTAACGTCAAGAACATGCACCGCCTGCCGGCCAGCTTCTATGTCTCCGTTTCTTACATGTGTTGGGCTTATCGCAGACGGCGCATGATCGTGCGCGACGATGAGATCGTCATCGAATAGGGAGGTTGAATCATGAAGAATCTCACACTACCCATTGCGGATGATGAGATACGCGCCCTTGAGGTCGGCGATCCGGTTTCGCTCTCAGGCTTGATGATCACCGGCCGCGACGCCGTGCATAAGTGGATGATCGACACCTTTATCAAAAAACGGCGTGAACCCCAGGGTGATGATGAGGCTGTGTATGAAGCGATCAAACCTATCCTAAACGGCGGTGCAATATATCACTGCGGTCCGGTCGTCTCCGGTCTCGACACAGGCGAGTACGCCTTCGTCGCCGCCGGGCCCACGACGAGCATCCGCGAAGAGCCATACCAGGGCGACATCATGCGTCATTTCAACATGAAAGCAGTAATTGGCAAGGGTGGTATGGGCGAGAAGACGCTGGCTGCCTGCAGCGAGGTGCCGGGGGTCTACCTGCACGCCATCGGTGGTGCCGCGTCCTTGATCGCCCAGTCCGTGAAAGAAGTGCGCAAGGTGCTCAAGCTGGAGTTCGGCGTTCCTGAGGCGATGTGGGTCATCGAAGTGCAAGACTTTCCCGCCGTCGTCACGATGGACTCGCATGCTGGCAGCTTGCATGCTGACGTGGCGCGCCGCTCAACCGAGATCCTTTCCGAACTGCTCGAAGAGTAGCTTACCGGCAAAAACTAACGGCGCTCACTGTTTGTGAGCGCCGTTTTCATTTTCGCAGCTTCACTTACTCATTCTGGAGCACGTTGTCTTGCTCGAATGTAAACGATGTCTCCACGCCGTTCACCTCCACCTGATACGTGCCGGCTGGAAGGCCATAGACGTCCAGCGGAATATTCATCTTGATCGGCTCGATCGCTTCCGTGCAAAGCATCCCAGCCGGGCGAAGAGTCCTGATCGTTACC
>JASFUN010000075.1:0-6949 GCA_050050255.1 Anaerolineales bacterium
TCCTTCAAGTACCTGCTAAGAGAGGATACGTTCGGCCCTCTTTCTCTGCCTGAATACGACACTCGCTGCGGTCAGGTTGACGATAAGCGAGATTAAAAAGAGCACAATCCCGATGAAGAAGAGCACATGATAGTGGACGCTGCCGTTGGCGACCTCGCCCATCTCAGCAGCGATTGTGGCCGTCATCGTGCGCGCTGGCTTGAACAGGGCAGCCAGACCCGAAGGGAACACCGGCGCATTTCCCGTCACCATCATAACCGTCATGGTCTCACCGATTGCGCGGCCGATCCCCAGCATGATGCCTGTGAGGATGCCCGAGCGTGCGGCAGGTATTGTGACCCGCCAGATCGTTTGCCAGGATGTTGCTCCCATGGCCAGCGAGGCGTCTCGGTAGGTGCGCGGCACAGCATCAATGGCGTCTTCAGCGACGCTGACAATGGTGGGGACGGCCATGCCTCCCAGGAGCAAAGCCCCGGTGAACGCTGTTAAGCCGGTAGGGACGTTGAGAGCTTCGCGTACGAATGGTGCGATGATCAGGATGCCGATGAATCCAAGCATCACGGAGGGTAAACCACCCAGGACCTCAACGAGAGGCTTGAGGATCTCACGTGCCCAGCGGGGAGCAATTTCGGCGATATAGACTGCGGTGGCAATCCCCAGCGGGACGGCGAAGAGCGCCGCGCCGAGTGTCACGATCAGGCTGCCGCCAAGCAAGGGCAGGATCCCGTAGTACTCCTCGATCGGGTACCAACGCAGTTGTGCCAGCGTCCGGAGGGGAACCTCCAACAGCGCCGGCGCACCTTCGCGCAGCAAGAATGCAAAAATCAAGGTCACGAAAATGATTGCAGAATATCCCGCGATCTTGATCAATGTGGTGATGATGACTTCTCTCAAACCAATTGGACGCATCGTTATGGCCTTATCGGAACGAACCCGAGCGTTCTGACAATTTGCTGGGCGTCTTCGCTGAATATCCACTGCATATACGCAGCGACCTCACCTTCCGGCTCTCCCGCTGTGTACATATACAGGTCGCGCGCGATTGGGTAGGCCCGGGAATTAACGGTCTCCGCGGAGGGGAAGATAAATTCGGAATTGACATTCGCAGCGACGGCGACGACTTTTACATCCTCGGTAACGTACCCCAGACCGTCGTACCCAATCGCGTTCGGGTTCTGACGGATCTCGGAAGTGATGCCCTCAGATGAGGGAAGCAGCAGCGTTTCGGGTGCAAAGAGTGTGTGATTTTCTTTTTCACCCAGGCGCAGGACGTTTTCAAGGAAGTAAACGTGCGTGCCTGAGTTCGTCTCGCGAGAGAGTCGGACGATGGGTCGGTCCTCGCCGCCGACTTCCTGCCAATTGCTGATCTTCCCGCTGTAGATATCAGAGATTTGTTGGAGGGTTAAACGCTCGACCGGGTTAGCGTGATTGACGATGATGGCGATAGCATCCCTTGCGATCACAAACTCGACGGGATCAACACCGCTTGACTGCGCCTGCTCTACCTCTTCAGGCTTCATCGCTCTGGAGGCGTTGGCGATATCGACCGTATTGTTGATCAACGCCGCGATGCCTGTACCAGATCCACCACCTGTGACCGATATTCGTACTTCAGGGTGTAAGTCTTGATACTCTTCAGCCCAAGCAAGGGCCAGGTTGACAATCGTATCTGAACCTTTATTGACGATGCTTTTTGTGGCCGAAGCAGAAGCGTTTTCACCGCTTGGAGGTCTGGAACAGCCTCCGATGATTATGGCAGTCAAGATGATGAGCGAGCTTTTCCAGGGCATAGGGGTGATTATACGCGCTCATAGAATTTTGCCCAGCTATCGTTGAAATAATTGAAAGCGCTCATTTCAGAATCGGTCTCATAGTGTACAATCGACGCTGATGGAAGAGAAAAAGCCTGCTGCCAAGATCAGAGTCGTTGACCTGGATTTTTATTATGGGAGGGTCAAAGCGCTCAGCTCAATTTCGATGAGGATGCATGAGCATGAGATCACGGCGTTGATTGGCCCCTCTGGTTGTGGCAAGTCGACATTCTTACGTTGTCTCAACCGGATGAATGACACAATCCCGGGTACGAAGCTTGAAGGCGAAGTCCTCATCGATGGGATCAACATTTATGCCTCAGGGTTGGATCCGGTCGACCTGCGCCAAAAAGTAGGGATGGTCTTCCAGAAACCGAATCCATTCCCACAGAGCGTTTACGACAATGTCGCTTTTGGTCCCCGTATCATGGGGTTGTCGCAGGGAAAAGGAGACGAGGAAGTCAGGGTTGAAGCTTCCCTCAAGCAGGCGGCGCTATGGGATGAGGTAAAAGACAATCTGCAGGAAAACGCATTTAGCTTATCCCTTGGGGAGCAACAACGATTGTGCATCGCCAGGGCGTTAGCAGTCGAGCCGGAGATTATCTTGATGGATGAGCCAACCTCTGCGCTGGATCCGATCGCGACGCTCGAGATTGAGAACCTGATGACCAGGCTGAAAGACGAATACACGATCGTCGTAGTGACGCACAATATGCAACAGGCGGCCAGGGTATCAGATATGACCGGACTTTTCTGGCTTGGGGAATTGGTGGAATTTGACGAGACGGAACGGATTTTCACTCGGCCTCAGCAGGAACGCACAGAGGCATATGTAACCGGCCGGGTGGGGTGAATTCCCCGGAAGAGGTAAGCATGGAGAGCAGCCTACGAGCGCGCTACGATCAAAGGTTCAGCGGAATTGTCGATTTGATTTTAAAGATGGGATCGATGGTCGCTGAAGCGATTCAGAACTCGGTTAAAAGTCTGCAGGACCGTGACTTGACATTAGCGCAGGAAGTCGTTGAGCGTGACGAAGAGATAAACCGCCTCCGTTTTGAGATTGAAGAAGCCTGTCTCGCATTGATTGCCACCCAACAGCCAGCCGCACGCGATCTGCGCGGTGTGATCGCAGCCATGAATATCGTAATGGATCTTGAACGCATGGGCGATCATGCTTCTGGAATCGCAAAGACCGTCATCCGCATGGGCGATCAACCTCTGCTCAAACCGCTCATCGACATACCCAGAATGTCAAATCTGGGCCTGGAAATGCTGCGAGGAAGCTTGAAAGCGTTTGTGGATGTGGATGCTGAATCGGCTAAAGCGATCGCCCCGCGTGACGAGGAGATGGATTACCTCTACCGTGCCATTTTTGAGGAACTTGTTGAAATCATGGCCAATAATCCAGAGGGTGTTGAGCGGGCCACCTATCTGCTCTGGACGGCCCATAACCTGGAACGTATCGGCGACCGTGTGACCAACATCGCCGAGCGGGTAGTGTTCATGAGCACCGGGGATGTCGAAGAACTAAACATGTGATATTCGATGACATGCCGGGACTCGGAACAATCCAGGAAATGTCGTTTGATTGCCGGCCACATCGAATGAATATGTGACGTTCGGCATCCCCAGCGGTGATCACTTCCATATCGATGTGGCGTATAATGTAATTGAAAAATTTAGAATACAGCCTTCGGGGCAGGGTGCGAGCAAAAGCTTCATTCCCGACCGGCGGTGAGAGCCCGCGAGCGCGATTCTGCGCAGGATCCGGTGAAACTCCGGGGCCGACGGTAAAGTCCGGATGATAGAAGGCGAATGACCCGTATGCGATCATGCCGGGTCACAACGCGTCGCTCCGAGGAATCCCTTCTTCGGAGCTCTTCGTTTAATGTCCTTTCGTCGGACCTCTGCCCCGTTAAAAGCGCGGGGTTTTTTAAATGGCAATCTGGGATCATCAAGCGAAATCTGATTCTGAGGCGCAGAAAGACAGGCATCGAACGCGATATCCATTGTGGACGGTACCGTTTTCGATTCTCAGCGCCTATCTGCTCTGGGCGGCTGCCAGCCGCTGGAGTGGGCTGCCGGATTTCATCCTGCCAGAGCCGGGGGAAGTCGCCCGGCGGCTTTGGCTGGCGCTTCAAGATGGCACGCTTATACGTCACACCGGCACAACGTTGACGGAAGTGCTCGGTGGTTTATCGCTCGGCTTCGTCGTGGCGACCTCGTTGGGTTACTCGCTCGCAAAATCCAAAACGGTGGAACGGGTGTTGTCACCCTACATCGTCGCCTCGCAGTCGATACCGGTCGTGGCAATCGCCCCGCTGCTGGTGATCTGGTTTGGACCCGGCCGGATCTCAAAGGTGATGATCTGCGCCCTGATCGTATTCTTCCCGATCTTGATCAATACAATCGTTGGGGTCAGGTCAGTTCCACAGGACCTGTACGATCTCATGCGTTCGCTCCGGGCAACTCGCTGGCAGATTTTCACCAAGCTGGAGGTTCCGGCGGCGCTGCCGGTTTTGCTGGGAGGCCTCAAAATCGGGGCAACCTTATCGGTCATCGGCGCGGTGGTTGGCGAGCTCGTGGGGGCGGACCAGGGGCTTGGCTTTCTTATCAATATTGGGCGTGGTGTTTATGACACCACGCTCGTTTACGTCGCAGTGATCACACTGGTCGTGCTCGCTATGACGCTGTTCACGTCCGTAGCTGCCCTGGAATGGTGGTTCTTGCGCTGGCGAGAGCCGCAGGCACGCCGCTAGAAAGGGATCCATCATAATGCGCAAACTCGCTTTACTCAGCATTGCCACCGCCGCCCTGATGGGGGCCTGCAGCCCGGTAAGTGGTGGTCCAGAGCAACTCGAAAAGGTCTCATTGACGATGAGCTTCCGACCGGATGTGCAGTTCGCTCCCATGTACATGGCGGTCGAAAAAGGCTACGCTGCAGAGAATGGTCTGGAGGTCTCATTTAACCACTTGCCGGAGACCGAGGCGGTTCAATTGGTGGGTGTGGATCAGCTGCAGTTTGCGGTCGTCTCCGGCGAACAGGTGCTCTTAGCGCGTGCCCAGGGTTTGCCTGTCGTGTATGTCATGGCCTGGTGGCAGGATTACCCGGTCGCCGTTGCTGCTCCAGAAGACAGCGGGATCGTTGAACCAGCAGATCTCGAAGGGAGACGCATTGGCATTCCAGGCTTATTCGGCGCTTCTTATATCGGTTTCCGGGCGCTGCTCGATTGGGCTGATCTGACCGAGCAGGATGTCACATTAGATTCAATAGGATACACACAGGTAGAGGCGCTTTCACAAGGGCTGGATGAGGCGGTGGTTGTTTACGCTAATAATGAACCCGTTCAGCTTGCATCGCTGGGCATGCCGGTAAATTTAATCAAGGTCGCAGATTATGTACACCTTGCCTCTAATGGTCTCATTACGAATGAAGTTACCTTGAGAGAGGACCCAGAATTGGTCCACAGCATGGTCGCCACACTTGTCGAAGGGATTGAGGCCACGCTTGTCGATCCGGATGAGGCTTTCGAGGTTTCCAAAATCTACGTTGAAGGGCTTGCAGAGGCAAACGAAGATGTGCAGCGGGAAGTCCTCGAACGAAGCCTGCCGTTCTGGCGCAACGAGATGATCGGGTTTTCGGATGCGGTTGGATGGGAGAACATGCAAGCGGTTCTCCTGGACATGCAATTGCTGAACGAAGCCGTCGATGTTAATGAAGCGTTCACGAACGAGTTTCTGCCTGAGTGATGACTGACGCAACAGGCATCCTGCGCGCGCAAGAGATCTATGTCAGCTTTCCGGACCGGGATGCTGATCTGCTCGTGCTCGAGGATATTTCACTGGGCGTTTCGGCAAATGAGTTCCTTTGTATCGTTGGACCCTCCGGATGCGGCAAGACAACCCTGCTGCGGGTCCTGGGTGGGCTGTTGGATCCCACCAGGGGGGAAGTGTTATTTGAGGGTCAGGCTTTAGCGCAGCCGAGACGCCGGATCGGTTTCGTATTTCAAGAATCGAACTTGATGCCCTGGCGCTCTGCGGTTGAAAACATACGCTTGCCTTTGGAGTTGACCGGCGCATCACAAAAGCAGATTGAGGAGCGCTGCGGGGAGTTGATCGATCTGGTCGGGCTGCAGGGTTTCGAAGACACACTCCCGCGTGATTTGTCGGGTGGCATGGCGCAGCGGGTCGCCATCGCGCGTGCCCTGGCTCATAAACCTGATTTACTCCTACTGGATGAGCCCTTTGGTCAGCTGGATGCGCTCACACGCGAGCGCATGGGAACCGAACTGCTGCGCATCTGGAAGGCTTCAAAGGGCACGGTGGTGATGGTAACCCATTCGATTACGGAGGCGGTATTGTTGGCTGATCGTGTGATTGTGCTGAGCGCCAGACCGGCTTCGGTGGTGTTGGATCAGCCCATTCGATTGGGCCGGCCACGTTCACTCGATCTCACGTACACAAAGCAGTTCGGAAATCTGGCCGCAAAGGTGCGTGATTCGATCCAACTCTCCTGATCTCACCATGCTGTGAAAAGGGCTCGCGTCTACGCGAGCCCTTTTTTGTTATTCTGTGAGGGGTGATCTCAGGTTTCTTCACGCTCATTGACTTGCTGTTTGCGCTTCCTGCGACGGATGACCACCCAGCGAATGACCCAGAAGGGCAGTGAGAGCACGATCAGGATCGGCAGTACGAGGATCACGAACCAGATGGCGGCATCGGTGAGAAATTGGAACGCTCGGATGACGGTTTCAAATGCCTCTTTGGCGGTCCCCTGTGGCTGCCAGCGACCGATCTGCAGAGGTTGTGAAACGACATCCGGCAGCAGCTCGATCGTCACGGCCGAGAGCAGGGCTGATTGTTCATAATACTGTATGCGGCCCTTGATGACCTCGATCTCCTCTCGGACCTGGCGCAGGCTATCATAAACACGTAGCACATCTTCGGCTTTCGTTAATGAGCCCATGATTTCGCGCAGCTCTTCCTCGGCGGCTTCGAGGTTGCGCAGCCGGGATTGCAGGTCTGTGTATTCCTGGGTTACGTCCTGTCCGCTTACGTTCTCGGAACGCACTTCCACGGCGCCGGACTTGATGTCGGCCAGCGCTTCGTTGAGGCGTTCTGCCGGGACGCGGACGGTG
>JASFUN010000076.1:0-6917 GCA_050050255.1 Anaerolineales bacterium
ATTGCGCGTCCCCGAGGATCTTTCTGTGATCGGTTATGATGATGTAGAGTTCGCCGATTACGTCGGTCTAACGACGGTGCGTCAACAGTTATTCGAATCAGGCCAGGTCGGGCTGCAGCTGCTGCTCGACGTGATTTCCGAATCCACCCGAGAGCCGGTCTGCATGGAGATGCCGTCCGAGCTCGTTATTCGTTCCACGACCGCGCCTCCAAAACGGGGGTGATGCAGGGAAGCGATCGGGGCAGTTCAGACTGTTCGGGTCGCGACACGAAAGGAGGTTTGCAAAGGCTCAATTTTCAATTGCCGAATCGTATTTGCAAACGTTAGTCGTTCAATCATTCACTAAGGAGTGAAGAGAGATGAAAAAGATCTTTACGATCGTAGGCCTGATGTTGGTGGCCACCATGGTGCTGTCCGCTTGTGGCGGCGGCGCCGCGACGCCGGCTGCCGACCAGGGCCCTGGTGAGGATACGGGCACTGTCTTTATCCTCGGCGCGTTTCGCGCGGCGGAACAGGACGCTTTTGAATCAGTGATTGCGGCGTTCGAGGAAGCTAACCCCGATATCGACGTGCTCTACTCCGGGACAGCCGAGTTTGAAACGCTGATCACCGTGCGTGTCGAAGCCGGCGATGCACCGGATATCGCCGCCTTCCCGCAGCCCGGCGCGGTCGCCAAGCTCGCGCGCGAGGGCGAACTGGTCCCGCTGTGGCCCGAAGCTCTGGCGGTCTATGACCAGGAATTCCAGCCAGCGTGGAAGGAACTTTCCTCGGTGGACGGGACGCCCTACGGCATGTTCCACCGTGTGAACGCCAAGGGCTGGTTCTGGTACAACAAGCCCGACTGGAACGCAGCCGGTTGGGAGATCCCCCAGACCTGGGATGAGTTGATGGCCTTGGCTGACGATATGGTTGCAGATGGTGAACGCTACCCCTTCTGCGATGCCATCGAATCCGGCGCTGCAACAGGCTGGAAGGGCACCGACTGGGTCGAGAACATCATGCTGCGCACGCAGCCCGTCAGCGTTTATGACGACTGGGTCGCAGGCGACCTGCCCTTCAGTTCGGATGAGGTTAAGAACGCGTGGGAGATCCTCGGCAATGTTTGGTTCAACGAGGACTACGTGTACGGCGGCACGGATTACATCGCCACCACCAACTTCATGGATGCGGCACCCTTGCTGTTCGGCGATGACCCGCAGTGCTGGCTGCACATGCAGGGTTCTTTCGTGACGAACTTCTTCCAGGATGACGTCCAGGCGGACCTCGACAACCAGGTCGGCGTGTTCGCCATGCCAGCCATCGACACCTCGCTGTCACCGGCGTTGGAAGTCGGCGGCGACCAGTTCGTGGTCTTCAAGGGACACGATCGCCCCGAGGTCAAGAAGTTCATCGAGTTCCTGGGCACGCCCGCGTCAGTGACGCCCTGGGCTAAGCTCGGTGGCTCACTCTTCCCGCACGTAAACCAGGATCTCTCCGTGTACCCGACCGAGCTCGAGCAGACGATGGCCAAAGCAATCACTGAGGCCCAAGCTGCCCGCTTCGACGGCTCGGACAACATGGCTTCCGAGACCAACCTGGCCTTCTGGGAAGGCATCACCAACTGGGTCACCGGGACGGATCTCGATACGGTGCTCACCTCGATCGATCAGGCCGGTCAATAGGACGGTCCTTCAAGTCGTAACGATCGAGAGTTACTGAAAGGGGTTGCGGAGAGCAGGGCCTCCCTGCTCTCCGCTCTCCCACCGAAGGAGGATAGTCCATGGAAGCAAGCAACGAGCCAAAATCCGGGCCTTTTTCTGGAATCCTTGACCTGCTCTCCACGCTTGTCGGGCGCATCCTTATCGCTTTGTTCGTGCCCGCGGTGACGTTCGTCGTTCTATGGCGAGTTTTCATCTTCTTACGTGACAGCAACGCCCCGCAGTGGGTGATCGCCGTCGTCGCCATCCTCTGGGGTGTCGGCGGGGTAGCGGCGCTCTTCCTGCTCGCCAACGCGTTCATCGAACAGCTGCCGGCACGTTGGAAAACACGTTTGACGCCGTTCGTTTTCGTCGGACCGGCTATCGCCATTCTGGCGTGGTACCTATTTATCCCCACGCTGCGCAGCATCTACAGCAGCCTTCTAAACGCCGACCAGACTCAATTTGTCGGCCTGGACAACTACGTTTACGCCTTTACCAGCCAGCCTATGCTGGAATCGTTCCGCAACAACCTGCTCTGGTTAGTCATCGGGACGGGCTTCAGCGTAGGCTTCGGGCTCATCGTGGCCACGCTGGCAGACCGCACGCACCCGCGTTTTGAGACTATCGTCAAGTCGCTCATCTTCCTACCGATGGCGATTTCGATGGTCGGAGCCTCCGTGATCTGGCGCTTCATCTACGCCTTTGTCCCGGCAGGTTCGGCGCAGTATGGCCTGTTGAATGCAATCGTCGTCGGCCTGGGCGGTGACCCCGTCGCGTGGATCTCGCTGCGACCATGGAACAACCTGTTCCTGATCGTGATCTTGATCTGGCTGCAGACGGGCTACGCCATGGTCATCCTGTCTGCGGCAATCAAGGGCATCCCTGCCGAACTGCTTGAAGCCGCGCGCATAGACGGTGCCAACGAGTTCCAGGTCTTTTTCCGCATCACGATACCGTATATTCAAGGCACGATCGTCACCGTTGCCACGACGATCGTGATCTTTACGCTGAAGATCTTTGACATCGTGCAGGCAATGACGGGCGGCAACTTCGGAACGCAGGTGATCGCCAACGAGCAATATCGTCAGATGTTCCGTGCCTTCAACTTCGGGCGCGGAGCGGCGATCGCGATCGTCCTGCTGGTCGCCGTCATCCCCGTGATGGTTTACAACTTACGCCAGTTCTCGGAACAAACGGAGGCCTTCTAATGGAAGCAAAACGCGAAAGCATCGTTGGAAAGCTCTTCGTCTACGGCACACTCATCCTGCTGACGCTGATATGGAGCCTCCCCACTATAGGCTTACTGGTAAGCTCATTCCGCCCTGAGGACGCCGTCTTGAGCAGCGGCTGGTGGGAGGTCTTCACGCGACCAGGGACTACTGAACTGACGTTGAACAACTACGCCACAGTGCTGGGAATCGCCCCGGGAGCCTCGCAGCAGATTCAGCTGCTGGACGCGTTATTGAACAGCCTCACCGTCGCCATCCCGGCGACGATCATCCCGATCCTGATCGCCGCGTTCGCCGCTTACGGCTTCGCCTGGATAAAATTCCCGGGGCGCGGGGTCATGTTCATCGGCGTGGTGGCGCTGCTCGTCGTGCCGCTGCAGATCGCGCTGATCCCGATCCTGAAGGACTATATTGCGCTCGACCTGAACGGGACCTATCTCGGCATCTGGCTTGCGCATACTGGTTTCGGGCTGCCTCTGGCGACTTATCTGTTGTACAACTACATCAGCACGCTGCCGCGCGACATCCTTGAATCGGCTTTCATCGATGGCGCTTCACACTTCACCATCTTCATACGGCTGATTTTGCCGTTGTCGCTTCCGGCGCTGGCATCGTTCGCCATCTTCCAGTTCCTGTGGGTGTGGAACGATCTGCTCGTCGCCCTGGTCTTCCTGGGCGGTGATCCGAGGACGGAAGTGCTCACGCAGGCTCTGCTGGGTATGCTGGGAAGCTTCGGCAGCGACTGGCACCTGTTGACCGCCGGCGCTTTCGTCTCGATGGTGCTGCCATTGATTGTGTTCTTCTCGCTGCAGCGCTACTTTGTGCGCGGCCTGCTGGCCGGTTCGGTCAAAGGATAAATCTGGAGCGGAGGTTGAAAGCTTCAATCGAAGCGATCAATTCGAGTTTCACAGGTCTCTAACGAAGAACCGTACGCGGGAGTGTGGCTCCGCGAAGGTCGGAGCCAACTCCCGCCTTTTTTCCGTATGCCAGCAACGCGCCTTGCCGGCATCGCAAGGGAAACGGATGACGGCTCCGCATGAGCCACGGAAGATTTGAGGGCAGGTATGGAGCAGCAGCTGACCCGACCCAGGCTGGAACACATCCTTCAGGCAAGTGATATCGCCGACCTGGCTGATGAGGAACTGGTGGCGTTGGTCCGGGACGAGATCAGGCCGGATCATCAACCGCTGGGGCTCGTACGCACCGATCCGCGCAGTGGGGACCGGGTCGTATACAGCACCGCCCGCTCGGTGCGGCCGCACGATTATCCCGATCAACCGAAAGCCGGATCAAGCGAAGAAGCGGACTGCATCATCTGCCAGGGCAAAACGACCGGAGTGATCGACGTCTCCGACCTTTCCAGAGGTTTTACATTTATCAACAAAAACCTTTATCCGGCCTTCTACCCCTTTGAAGCCGTTGGAGCCTCCGGGCTCCACCTCCTGCAGTGGACCTGCTCCCACCACGACACAGATTGGCACAACCTGAATTTAGAGGACGCAGCGATCGTGATGTCGAGATTGGCCGCGCTTGAAGGGAAGCTGCTGTCGGCATGCAGCTCCATCGGTGCGGGCGGCTCGCCAGCGCACGTCACGATATTCAAGAACCAGGGGGCGCTGGTGGGCTCGTCGCTCACTCACGGCCACCAGCAGATCACGCTGACGAATGTCTTGCCCAGCAGCGTGAACGCCCATAGAGCATTCCATCATGAACACGGCCAGAGTTTCAACGATTTCATTTTAGAGGACATCTCGGACGAGCTGATTGTGGCGGATTACGGCCCGGCGATGCTGGTCGTACCGCAGTTCATGCGCCGGCCATACGTTATGATGCTGCTCCTGAAGGACGCCCAAAAAGAGTACCTGCACGAACTCTCGTCAGGGGAGATTGAGGCGGTCGCTCATGGTTGGCACGATGCCACATTCAGCTACCATGATCTTATGCCGCGCATCGACAAAGAGGTTGCCTACAACGTGCTGACACACAGCGGGAGCGGCGGCGGACTTTACTTCGAGTTCTTGCCCTACACGCAGACGCTTGGAGGGTTGGAGCGCATGGGCCTCTACATCTGCACGGAACTACCCGAGGTTGCAGCCCGGCGCCTCCGGGGGGTCGTCGGGAACTCTCAGGAGGCTGGAAAGCGATGAATATAAACGCGAGCATGCACATCGCCTTCATCAACCCGCAGGGGAATTTTGACCCCCAGGATCGCTACTGGACCGAGCACCCCGATTTCGGCGGTCAGCTGGTCTACGTCAAGGAAGTCGCGCTTGCGCTCGGGGAGTTGGGCCACCGGGTGGATATCCTCACCCGGCGCATCATCGACCCGCAGTGGCCCGGTTTTGAGGCACAACTGGACGCCTATCCGGGCGCCCCTAACGTCCGCATTGTCCGCTTGCACTGTGGCGGTGATGGGTTCCTGCGCAAGGAGGACTTGTGGCCCTACCTCGGCCCGGAGTGGGTTCCAAACATCATCAGTTTCTACGAAGCTGAAGGTGCTTTCCCGGAAGTGAGCACGACTCACTACGCCGACGGCGGCCTGAGCGGGGCGCTGCTTCAGGCCGTGCGCGAGATCCCGTTCACGTTCACGGGGCATTCGCTTGGAGCTCAGAAGATGGACAAGCTCGGGGTGGACGCGCAGAATCTACTTGAGATGGAGGCCCGCTTCCATTTTTCGAAGCGGATCATGGCCGAACGGGTCAGCATGTCCCACGCGGCGCGCATCATCACTTCAACAGACCAGGAAAGATGGGAGCAGTACGGCCATCACGCCTACAAGGGAGCGATCGACCCTGCCGACGAGGATCGCTTCGCGGTCATACCGCCGGGAGTCAATCGGAGGATCTTCACGCCCGCAAAGGGAGAGATCGACGCAGAGGTGCGCGCCCGTATCGATGAAGCCCTGGCGCGCGACGTCAACCAGGATCGCGTGGACCTTCCGCTGGTCCTGGCTTCCAGCCGGCTTGATGAGAAGAAAAACCATGTGGGGCTCGTGCGTGCATTTGCGGCCTCCGCTGAGCTTCGAGAACGCGCCAACCTGGCGATCGTTGTGCGCGGCTTGGAGGATCCACTGCGCGAGTTCGGCTCCCTGAGCGCGGATGAACGGGCGATCATGGAACAGATTACCGACCAGCTGGATGAAGCCGGGCTCTGGGGTTGTGTGACGGCGTTCCCCTTGAACAGTCAGGCCGAGCTGGCGGCAGCGTACCGGGTGCTTGCCGGACGCAGGTCGGTGTTTGCGCTTAGCGCCCTGTATGAACCGTTTGGGTTGGCGCCGCTGGAGGCGATGAGCTGTGGCCTGCCGGCGGTGGTGACTAAAAATGGTGGTCCGTCAGAGAGCATGATAGAGGGTATTCAGGAGTTCGGCGTGCTCATTGACCCTTCCGATCCTCAGGACATCGCCAAGGGTATCCTGCGCGTGATCGGCAGCGAATCCTCCTGGAAAGTTTTCCGGGATGCCGGCATAGCCCGGGTAAAGGCACGCTATACTTGGGACCGCACCGCTGAGGGTTATCTGCAGGTGCTCAGGGCGATCAAATCCCAGCGCAAACGCGACCATGAAATCGAAATTCCTGATTATTTCACCCGGCCGCACGAGGCGGATATCCCAATTTCGCGCCTGGAAGAGCTCTATCTTGAAAGCTGAGGCAGGATCATGAACATCCCTGAAGGAGACCTGGACCTGCTTGCGATCGGCGAGGTGGTGGTTGATTTCATTTCCACCGAGGAGACCGATTGGCTGCGGAATGCATACACGTTCCGCAAGTATCTGGGGGGCTCGCCAGCGAACATCGCCACGACGGTGGGGAAGCTCGGGGGTCAGGCTGCCATCGTTACAAAGACCGGTATCGGCGCGATGGGCCAGTTTTTAAAATCAGAACTTAATCGAGCGAGCGTGATCACGGATTATCTGATCATGGACCATCGGGTGCACACCAGCATCGTGTTCATCTCGCGCACCGCGAAGACTGCAGATTTTGAAGCGTTCCGTGGCGGCGATTATCAACTG
>JASFUN010000077.1:0-6914 GCA_050050255.1 Anaerolineales bacterium
TGGAACGCAAGCCCGATGTTGTAGCCGAAATCGTGCATGGTTTCCACGGTGTCCTCATCACAGTCACCGATGAGGGCAACCCCCAGGGTCGACACTTCAAAAAGGGAAGCCGTCTTCGCATAGATGCGGTCAAAATATGAATTCACAAGATCGCTGGAGTTGACCTCGAATAATTGAGTGATTTCACCGTTCACGATGGTCATCAATGTCTGCGCGAAAGCTTCCATCAACGCCAATGACCCGGTTTGGGCCGCGAGATGGGCAGCGCGGGCGAAAATGTAATCGCCGGTCAGGACCGTCGCACCGGCGCTCCAGCGTGCGTTCAGGGTTGGGATTCCACGCCGCAGCAATGAGCCATCGATGAGATCGTCATGGACCAGAGTGGCCGTATGCAGCATCTCAATTGCTGCTGCGTGCATGATCAAGTGATCCATATTCACATCGAGCATCTTCCCGGCAAGGATGGCGATCGTCGGGCGAATGCGTTTTCCACCCGAACTTAACAGGTGGGATAGGGCATCCTCCAGACTGGGATGGTGTCCGTCGAAACTGAGCAGCATCTGGGCTTCCACAGCTTCTAGCTGTGGTTGGGCAAGGTCAAAGAATGTAGCTATTTGTGGTTTCATGATTCCATTGGAAAAGTTTCAGCGCATTGGCCGATGTTTGCTCATGTACCCTTTCACTTTCGACCTGACAGATGCTCGCAATCTCCGTGGCGACATATCTGACATAGCCGGGTTCGTTTCGCTTCCCCCTGTAAGGTTCAGGTGTCAGGTAGGGCGCGTCGGTTTCGGTTAACAACCGTTCGAGCGGAACCTTACCTACAAGCTCACGCAGCGATTCTGCATTCCGAAAAGTTATCGGGCCAGCGATCCCTAAATAAAAACCCTGTTCAATCACTTTGGAGGCGGATTCTCCATCAGATGAAAACGCGTGCAGCACCCCGGCCCTGCCTATCAGCGGCGTCGGAAGCGACGCACTCCAGTCCTCTAGGATCGGGAGGATATCATGCCCGGCCTCACGGTTGTGGATGATAACCGGAAGCTGCAGATCGCTCGCCAGCTCAAGCTGTTTCTTGAAGGCTTGACGCTGAATCTCTGGATCGGAATAATTGCGATAGAAATCGAGTCCGATCTCGCCGATCGCAACGACTTTAGGATCGCGGGCAAGTTTTTCTAGCTGTTCGCGCGTCGAGCTGCTCCATTTCTTGGCATCGTGAGGGTGAACTCCGACCGCAGCGTAGAGAGCAGGGTGCTCGTTAGCGAGTGAAATGGCTTGCTGGCTGCTAGCCAGGTCCATGCCAGGGACGAGGATTTTCGTGATCCCGGCGTCGCTCGCGCGCTCAAGGACTGCGTCCAGATCCGGCTTGAATGCCGCCAGGTTTAGATGGCAGTGGGTGTCGACGATCGCCGCCGGGCTGTGTGTCATTTAACCCCCACCAGCTTCAAGCCTGTCTGAAGAATGGGGTCGACCCGTTCCTTGGAGGTCGTCTCGCAGTAAACTCGCACGATCGGTTCGGTCCCTGAAAACCGGACCAACAGCCAGCCACCATCCTCCAATTTAAACTTGTAGCCATCGGTCGTGACGATATCGGTGACTTTAAGACCGGCAATCTGTTCTGGCTTTGCCTTCTCGATCTGAGCGCGATGTTCCTGGCGCTTATCGGGATCAAGGGGGGTGTCAATGCGATCGTAATAATGCGGCCCGACGGTCTCGAACAGCAGCTCGACAAGTTCGCTGGGTTTGCGCTCAAGTTGAACCATCATATCCAGCAAATACAGACCGGCCAGGATGCCATCTCGCTCAGGCACGTGACCGTGAAATGCATATCCGCCCGATTCCTCTCCGCCGATCAACGCGTCGACCTCGAGCATCTTTGGGGCGACGTACTTAAAACCGACACCCGTCTGGTAAACAGGGACGTCATAAATCTCGCCGAGTTTATCGAGCATTGAGGTCGTCGACAACGTCTTGACAATCGGACCGCGCTCACCGCGCACCTCGAGCATGTAGTATGCCAGCAATCCATACACCCGCAGCTGGTCGACAAAGTTGCCGTGTTCATCGCCCAGACCGACTCGGTCGGCATCACCGTCGGTGATGAGCAGCGCATCCGCGCCCCTATCCAGGGAAGCTTGCAGCCCGGCATCGATGTTCGGTGGGATAGGTTCCGGGCGGGTCATCTCGGGGAAGATTGGGTTGCGGACGTTGTGAATCTCTGAGACAGTGGTGCTGCCACCAGATAGCAGCTCGCTGAACCATCCCGCCCCGTTGCCCCACATCGGATCCACGAGGATGTTCAAGCCGGCGTTCCGAAGCGGGTCCAGGTCGACCAATGACTCGATTTGCTTGATATACGCGGGGTTTGGATCGTGTTTGATGATTTGACCGCTTCCCAGGCCATCTTCCAACGCCACCCGCGGGATGTCCTCATCGTTGGGAGGAATTTGAGATTCGATTTCTTTTAACCCCGCCGGAGCGACGGCGCCACCATGACGGTCCCGCACCTTGAAGCCATTATCCTCGGGCGGATTATGGGAGGCGGTGATGTTGATCGCCCCGGCCGCGTCTTGTTCTACGGCTGTGTATGAGATCGTGGGGGTGGGTGAGGCCTCTTCTATAAGGAGCACCTTGAAATCGTGAGCGGCCATGACCTCGGCCGCGGCCTCAGCGAAATATTCTGAGGAAAACCTTTTGTCATGACCGATGACGACCGGTTTTCCGGTTCCTTCTAGCTCCTTCAAGTAAACGGCAAAACCATGACTGCAGCGCCGCACGGCCTCAAATGTATATTCATCGGCCATGCGGCCTCTCCAACCGTCGGTACCGAACTTGATCGGCTTTGGTGGCATAAAAACTATCTCCCGGTGAGGACTTTACACAGATTAGAAAGGCACGTTACAGCAATCGGGCCAGGTAGGTAGAGACCTGGCCTCGTCAACTTGGCTTGTGCACACGTCTCTCTGATGCTGCGTGAAGATGCGTGTCTCGCGAGAAGGATTCTTCTCGATTTTGGATTTGACCTCAGTCCGACAAAATTATACCGTGAAAGATGTCACGCATCCAGTCAGTGTTGCGAATCGGCACCCTTCGTGTTAGACTCTCGCCTGTTGCACCGCCAGAACCTGTGGCGTGTTTTCCGCTCCCAGCAGCCGTCGCCAGGCGCTTGACTGGGGGCAATCCCGAGGAAAGGAGAACCTCTATGCGCAACTATGAAATTGCGTACATCGCAGATTCCGATCTCGACGACTCATCATTGGCGGAACTTGAAGAGAAAGTCAAGGGTTGGGTCGAGTCGAGTGGTGGAAAAGTTTCCGACGTTGATCGCTGGGGAAAACGGTGGCTTGCCTACCCGATTCAGAAGAAGAATGACGGTTACTACTTCTTCGTCAAAGCCGAGATGCCGGCGAATGCCCCTGCAGAGATTGAACGGAATATGAATCTGAACGAGCAGATTTTGCGTTTCATGATGACCGTTCAGGAACCTGTTTAGGCTATCGCGGCGAAATCTTCCCGGCGAAAGTAGGAGACGGATATGAGTCGAGGCTTGAACAAACTCATGGTCATCGGACATCTCGGTCGTGATCCAGAAATGCGCTATACACCCTCCGGCCGCCCGGTGACGACATTCAGCGTAGCAACCTCCCGCTCATGGCATTCCTCCGATGGGGAGCGTCATGAAGAGACGGAGTGGTTCAACGTCGTAGCCTGGGGGAATTTGGCGGAGATCTGCAACCAGCACCTTCACAAAGGGCAGCAGGTATATGTCGAAGGGCGCTTGCAGACACGCCGTTGGGAAGATTCAGATGGAAACAAACATTTCACAACTGAGCTGGTCGCCCGAGAGATGATCATGCTCGGTGATCGACGTGATTCGGACGCTGGTGAATACAGCGCTGATGATGTCAACGAAGAAGAAGAGCTGCCCTTCTAGAGCTTTATCTTGAGCAAATACAGCGCCCCTTGTTGGGGCGGGGAGTTGATAAATTGTCTGATAGAGATTCACACGGATCGAGAAGGTCATCGCGCGGCCGCCGTTTCGGGCGGCGTCAGAGGGTCTGCCAGTTTTGCGCAGATGGCACCAAGCATATCGATTACAAACAGGTAGATCTCCTGAAGCGCTTCGTTTCCGAGAGCGGTAAAATCCACTCTCGTCGCGTGACTGGTACCTGTGCAAAACACCAGCGCATGGTCGCCAACGCGGTGAAGCGTGCCAGGCAGATGGCACTGCTTCCATTCGCTTCCGATCGACTTCGATAGATCCACAACGTTAGAGAATAGCTCGAGCTTGATGTGCAATCGATCGCGTGAGGGTTGACCATTGGCGCTACCCTTGCGCGCTTTAATCGAAATTTTAGCCCGAGGTTCAGTGCAGGAGCAATTTTATGGCAAAAAGATCTTCCATGGGCGGGACCAGTCGTAAACATCGGGCGCGTGCCGAACGAGAGCGCATCCAACGTCGCTGGATCCTGGCGGGGACGATCGCAACATTCGTCATCGTCCTCGGACTGCTGGCATATGGATGGTATGACAGCCGGTTTGTGCAGCCGAAGATCGCGATCGCGGAGGTCAACGGATCGACGATCACCAAAGCAGAATTTCAAGGACGCGTGCGTCTCATGCAGCGCCAGCTGCTGGCTCAACTGAATTCCTACGCCCAGATGGAGAGTTTCTTCGCCTCTGATCCGAACACGCTGGCGCAGATACGCTCGCTTCAATCACAGATTCAGTCGCAGCTCTCGGATGTTGAGCTGCTGGGCCAACAGGTCATCGACCAGCTCATCGTCGATGAACTCGTCAAGCAGGCAGCCCGGGAGCGCGGCATAGAGGTCACTCAGGTGGAGATCGACAAACGGATCGCGCAGGATTTCGGCTACTATGCTGAAGGTACCCCGACACCGCTGCCGACATTTACGCCGCTGCCTACCCTCACACCTGATGTTACGGCGACTGCTGCCGCAGCGCTGACTGCAACTCCGGGAGCAAGCCCAACGCCAGCGCCGACGCGCACACCACGCCCGACTCCAACAGAATACACGTTCGACGCTTTCGAGCAGGACTACGATGAATTCATGAGTTCGCTCTCTGACTTCCGCATTTCGGAAGCGGATTATCGGGCCTTTGTAGAGGCGACGATCTATCGTGAAAAATTGCAGGAAGCGTTCGAACCCGATCTGCCCGATGAACAGGAGCAGATCCTGGTAAGGCATATCCTGGTTCCAGATCAGGAAACCGGAGAAGAGGTCCTGCAGAAATTGGATGAAGGCGAGGATTGGGCGGACCTTGTAGCTGAGTACTCACAGGATTTTGCCACGGTTGAAGATGGTGGCTTGCTGGGCTGGCGAACCCTGTCCGAGATGCTGACGACCTATGGTCAGGCAGGGGTGGCTGCCTATGCAACGCTCGCCGGTGAAGTTTCCGGACCGTTTCAAAGTGATTTCGGGTGGCAATTGTTCAAGGTCGAGCAGCGCGAGGAAAGGCCGCTCTCCGACGAAGCGCGCGCCCTCGCCGCGGAGCAAGCCTATAACAATTTCCTCAACGAACTACGCACGGAAGCTGAGACGACAATAAATGAAGAGTGGGTAGACCAACTCCCACCGCCCATCGCACCCGCCTCATCACCGTGAAAAGAAGGCAACAAACAAAGGGCCGGACATAGTTCCGGCCCTTTTTGTATACTTGGGCACCCTTGTTGGCGCCAACCTGGGCGGCTATACTTTCAAGTGAAAGACTATGGATCTCGATTATCTGCTTGATGGCCTGCCAGATTACGTATCCCCGGCTGACCGGGAGATGGTTAAGCGTGCCTACCGTGTTGCAGAGAAGGCTCACCGTAAGCAGAAACGTGCATCCGGTGAACCTTACATCAATCACTGCCTGGCGGTGGCAGGCATCCTCCAGGACCTTGGTGCGCCCGTCCCGGCGATTGTAGCGGGGATCCTTCATGATACCGTGGAGGACACCAACGTCACACTTGAAGATCTTGAACGGGACTTCGGTGAAGAAGTCGCTGAGCTTGTCGACGGGGTAACCAAGCTCACCCATCTACCGCGCGTGAGTCATTCAGGCAAGCGCTCTGAAGAACCGCTGGCGACGAGGGGTGAGCTAGCCAAGGAAACGTTGCGGAAGACTTTCTTAGCGATGGGTGACGATGTGCGTGTAGTCGTCATTAAATTGGCCGACCGCTTGCATAACATGCGTACGTTATCCCATTTGCCGCCAGAGAAGCAGCAGCGCATCGCAGAAGAAACGCAAGAAATCTTCGCTCCGCTTGCAAATCGACTGGGCATTTGGCAGATCAAGTGGGAGCTTGAAGATCTCAGCTTCCGCTACGTAAGCCCCGAAGAGTACAAAGCGATCGCCTCGCATTTGGCTGAACGCCGGATTGACCGCGAGAAGACGCTTGAAAAAATCACCGAGACCCTACAGCGCATCCTGAGCGAAGCGGGCATTGAAGCGGAAGTCACCGGGCGTCCAAAACATCTCTATTCCATTTATCGAAAGATGGAGCGAAAAGGTGTGCCCTTTGAGATGGTCTACGATGTGCGCGGTGTGCGCATCCTGGTAGACGAGGAAGCCCAGTGCTACCTGGCACTGGGGGTGATCCATAACCGCTGGAAGCCCGTACCCGGCGCGTTCGACGACTATATTGCGACCCCGAAGGATAACTTCTACCAATCCCTTCACACTGCTGTCATATACGACGATGGAAAAACGCTAGAGGTCCAGATCCGTACCCCGGAGATGCATGAAAATGCTGAGTACGGCATCGCAGCGCACTGGCGCTACAAAGAAGGGCGCCGGAAAGAGGATTCCTTTGAACGCAGGGTAATGTGGCTGCGGAGATTGATGGAGTGGCGGCAGGATGTCGATGATGCCGGCGACTTTGTCGACGCGATGAAGTCGGATGTTTT
>JASFUN010000078.1:0-6909 GCA_050050255.1 Anaerolineales bacterium
ATGTAACTTCTTCTGTCAGGACTTGATTGCCAGCCAGGTCATGGATTTCAGCGTATACGCTGTGTATGCCAGTCGATCTCATCGGCCAGCGAAAGGAATATGGCTCTTCACTTACCACGGCAGCTTCTTCACTATCAATGAAGAATACGACTCGATCAACACCGAAGCTATCCTGCGCCTCGACTTGAACAGCCACCTCGTCCGTTCTATTTCCAGTGAAAACCTGGCCATTTTGAGGGAAAACGACCTCCCCGGCAGGTGGTTCATTGTCAATCGTGACGTGCACGATCGCGGTGCGGACCTGTTCATCAGATTCGACGGCGATCAACTGCAGCGTATAAAGGCCTTCCAATTCCCCGGTATCCCATTCTGCCAGCGTACCCCCTCGAACCGGTTGGCTGCGGTCCTCGCCCAGTTGGAGCCAATTCAAAGGGTTTAAGCCTTTCCCGATTTGAAGTCTGTAGAAATCAAGGTCTTCGAGGTCAACGTATCCACGCACCCGCACCACGCCACGCAGGAATTCGAAAGGGTCCGGCGAGGTGATGCGCAGATCGCGGTCCGGTGTTCCTGCTTCTGTCAACGTGTCATATTCTTGCGGCGGTTTTGCCAGTCCAATAGCGTTGGCCCAATCAGCGGCTTCTGGTGGAGGAACCAGGTAAACCCGTTCTTCAACCAACTCAACCGGCGTGCTCAATGTGGCCAGTTTTCCGGTCTCCTTATTGACGAGGTAAGGCTGATACAGGTTGTCGAACGTCGTCGGTTCAGTCCCGGAGATAAAAGGTTCGCGCACAATCTCCGGGCAGTAACGGGTCGGCAAGAGTCCTGAGGGTTCACACACTTCCACACGCGCCACACCCAACGGCAGCTGCCAGCCACCGGGCGGCATATCCCGGGTTGCATAGACCATCAAAGCATGCCAAATTGGCGCCGCACTGTTGCGGATTGTAAGCCCGTTTGGTGGTGATCCAGATGGGTTCCCCAGCCAGACTCCAACGACGCGCTCCGGCGTGTATCCAAGCGCCCATGCGTCGCGCCCGGTCGTAGTTACAGCCGCTGTCGCCCCTGCAGGCCGATGGACCTCCAGAGGGTTCGAAGGCCCAAACGTCTCCTGCCGCTCGACATCATCGCTCAACACGTCGTTGACCAGGTAAGCTAATTGTTCGCTCAATACTGCCTTATCCCCGGTGTTTGCTGTGAAAGCGAGGCGGCCGGCAGCATCGAGCACATCCAGGATCACAATCGGTTGAACCCCTTCCGATTCATCGGAGGTTACCTGGCCGGCCAGGAGCCCGCCATCTGCAAAGACGCTGTTGGCATGCACAAGGTCTAAAAGCGTTGCACGCCACGTTTCCGGCTTCTCATCGGGCCCTGCGCCGACCTCAACGCCCATGCTTTTGAAGATCCTCAGTACGCTTTCAACCCCCACCAATTCAACCATTTGTTCCGCAGCCGCAGTGTAGCCGTTTGCCATTGCCGACCGTATACGTACGGGTCCATGATAGCTGGGGAAATCAACGGATGCTGGATCCTCCGCCTCTGAACTGGCCGGTAGGTCCAGCACCATCGAACCGGGTGAATATCCTTCCGCGAATGCGGTGAGATAGACAAACGGATGAACCATTGTCCCCATGGGGCGTTTTAACTCGGCCGCTCCCACCAGGCTGAGGATCTCGCCGCTGACCGCATCCATCACCACCAAAGCACCAGATCCAACTTCATGATCCTTACCGGCATCGCCAGGACGCAGCGGAGGCAGCAATTCGCTGGCCAAACATTCTGAAGATGGGGTTTCGAGCACCTCATCGTTTAAACGGTTGATGTGTGTTGAGAGCACACACTGGCTTTGCTCCTGAAGGTCAGCATCGATCGTCGTGCGCACCTGTAATCCGTTTCGGCCCAGTGCAGCATTTCCAAATTGGCTTCCAAATTTAGCCAGCAAGAAATCGCCCAGCGACGATCTGCTTGAGCTGCCAGCTTGATTGAAGGTCAATTCCTCACTCAGCGCTCTTTGCGCCGCAGGACGGCTTATCAGCCCTCCATCACGCATCTTGGCCAGCAACTGCTGCTGCCGTGTGCGTGCGGACCTGGGTGCATCGAAGGGGTTGACCTGCGGCTCAAACGGAATCGGGGCCAGCATGGCGCCCTCGGCCAGGCTCAGTTCTTCAGCGTGTTTCCCGAAATAGACTAACGCGGCTGCGTCGATCCCATAGGCCAGGTTTCCGTAGTCAGCCGTGTTGATGAAAAATTCGAGGAGTTCGACGCGGGTGTATCGAGCGCTCAATTCAGCCACCGCTAGCTGGCGCTGGATGGCACGGAATGCAGGATTGTGATTCCCGCTAGCTTGAAATGGCACAACCTGGGCGTCCGCCAACAGATCAACGATCCCCGCTTGTTGCTTCTGACCGGCGGATGGGTTCCAGATGATGGTGAATGCGTTGAGGGTCTGCAACAGAGGGCTTGAAGGCGTTTCCCAGTAATCCCGATCCTGTGCTGATACGCTGGCGAGGATGACATGTTCGGGCAATACGATCGGTCCATCTGGATCAATCTGGTACCAGCGCCTGCTCTGAGCTGCAGGGTCCAATACTTCGAAGAGCACGCTGCTCTGGCTGCGGTCATAAAAGCGCACCGGCAGATGTAGTTCTCTCCCCGATCTCATGAATGAAAGCTCGACGTCTGATGAGCCGACAATACCACCGCTGTTTACTGCCAGCATGTACGCCGTCAGCACGATCATGACACCAAGTGCGATGCTGGTGAGGGTTAAGAAAGCAAAGATAGTTTTCATCCACCAGGAAGAAGGGCCGGGAACTGCCCCCCGCCTCCGTCTCGAGCGGATGATCTGATTGGCGCTGTTCATGCCCGGATTCTACCCCTCTTCATCGTCGACTATAATCCATGCAAGACCTGTGCCCTGCTGTAGGGACCAGACACCCCGACTCCATCCTATATGTAACACGTTGTGAGCGCAGCATGACAGCCATGATCCCGATGGATTACCATATTCACTCCGAGCATTCCTGCGATTGTGAAGAGAGCATGGAGGTGATGGCGCGCGCTGCCGTGGCACAAGGTGTCCGTCGGATGGGATTCAGCGATCACTTCGACCGCAACCCGCTCGATCATGGCTTTGACTACCTCCAACCGGAAGCCTGGTGGGAATCATTTAGATCATGCCAGCTGCTCTTCACCGACACGCTCAGCATCCAGGCTGGCGTTGAAATTGGTGAACCACATCGCTATCCAGAGGACACACGTGCCTTACTCGAGAGATATCCATGGGATTTCGTCCTGGGTTCCCTTCATTGGGTGGATGGACAGGTCGTCTTCGGTTCTGAGTATTTTGAACGCTCACCGGATGAAGCATACACAAAATACTTCCAGGAAATGCAGCGCATGGTTTCAGAGGGCGAGTTCGACATCCTTGCCCACATGGACGTCGTCAAACGCTACGGCTATGAAAACTATGGCTCGTTTGACCCCCAACGCTATGAAAAGGATATTCGGGCGGTCCTTAAGACGCTGTCAGAGCGCGGCATGGCCATGGAAGTTAACACCAGTACGCTGCGCAGGCCCGTCGGGGAGACCTCGCCTGGAATCACCATCCTGCGCTGGTTTTACGAAGAAGGCGGCAAGCATGTGACGATGGGTTCAGATGCGCACCACACAGAGCACGTGGGCTACGGTTTGCAACGTTCAATGAGCAACTTACAGCAGGCCGGTTTTACCCGTCTGACGGCTTATAAGCGTAGATCACCTCATCCATTTGAGTTTGAAGCAGGTCCAACACATGACAACCGCTAGCCCACGAACGCTGCATATTTACCATCTTGGCCAGGTTGAGTATGAGCAAGCCGGCATTCTGCAGGAATCGCTCGCGCGTGAGATCGGGGAGCATGACTACCCCGACTCGCTGCTGCTGCTGGAACATCCGCACGTCTACACCTTCGGCCGGCGTGGTGATGAGCGCCATTTGCTCTGGAACATGGAAACCCTGAAAGAGAAAGGATTATCCGTCTACTGGAGCGATCGTGGCGGTGATGTGACTTACCACGGACCGGGTCAGTTGGTCGCCTATCCACTGCTCAATCTGGGTACCGTTCAGCAGGATGGCCGGCTGCCACAAGCAGACTATGTCGGCTATATCCGGAAGCTGGAGAAGGTCATCATCAAGGCGCTCGCTGAACTGGGCGTGGTCAGCGGGCAGATTACGAATCTCACCGGGGTCTGGGTGCAGCCTGATGTGGCTTCTCGCTGCCCGCACTGCCCACCAGCCGCCCGTAAGCACCCTTCCAAAATCGCCTCGATCGGCGTTAAGGTGGACGCGCGCGGGATATCCAGGCACGGATTTGCACTCAATGTCGACCCGGACATGAGCTTCTGGGAAGGCATCGTCGCTTGCGGAATCGCCGATTACCCGGCTGTCTCACTCGCTCAGCTGCTCGATCCAGCACCCTCGATGGACGAGACGGTCACGGCCGTCACGGCAGCATTCTTGCAATTATTCGATTATCAAAATGTCAAGTATCACAGCTCCCCACCTCAGCTGGAGCACCCTTCAGGCTGATATTGCGCGGGCGGCTTGAAAAGGAGTGCCGATGAAGAAAATCCTTTCTGTGGATGGCGGCGGCATCCGCGGGATCATCCCGCTCGCCTGTCTCGTCGAGCTGGAACGCCAGGAGGGCAAACCAGCCCACGAGTTATTCGATATGGTCGCAGGCACTTCGACCGGGTCGATCATCGCGGCGGGCATCGCGATCGGTCTCTCCGCCCGCGGTCTGCTGGCTCTTTATCGCGATCTTGCCCGCCAGGCATTCCAACGCCTGCCGTGGTGGAAAATCGTCGGCAATCTCGGCAACCATCGCTACAGCAACGATTTCATTGCAAAACGGCTCGATGAGATCGGCGCCGATAAGCCTTTGAACGCTTTTTCTAAAGACATCCTTATCACTGCCAAGAATACCGTCACGAGCCGCACCGACTTTTTCGTCCGCGATGCGCCGGGCAATGCCAGCCAATGGGGTACGCTCAACCTGGCAGATGCTGTTCTTGCCAGCATCGCCGCGCCGACCTATTTCCCTCCTCACAGCTCAACGGTTAAGGGCGTAGAACACACGTGGGTGGACGGCGGCGTAGGCGTCGCCGGCAATCCTTGCTATCACGCCGCTGTTGAAGCGATGCATTACTCTGCCGGGCGTTATCCATCAGGCGAGACGATCATGTATTCCTTTGGAACCGGTCGGCGACCTCACGCAATAGATGCTCACCGGGCAAATTTCATCCAATGGGCACTTTGGTCGCTCTCCGAGATCCTCGAGGATGCCGGCGACTGGCAGACCTACGTCACGCGCCGTGAATATGACCAGACCGGAAAGATCGATATGCGCCGCTACCAGCTTGATCTGGCAGCGGATGTAATGTCTATTTTGAACGTCAACATACCGGAGGGAGTCGACGTCACCAATATCGGCCTTGACGCTGTATGGGCTGTCGACATTCTGGAACGCATCGGACGGGCATTTGCGGCACGAATTGATTTTGCTGATCCGAACGGCTTTGAACTTGAAACAGAGCAGCCCTGGTGACAGCGACACCCCGCAACAAAAAAGGCCACCACAGAGCGGTGGCCCTTTTTGTTATTTGACCGTTCAACCGCGCAAAGGCTGCGGGCTTAGACTACCGGTTCTGGTTTGTTGTCAAGGATCTGCTCGATCCTGTCGAGGACCTCTTCGGTGAGCAACTCCGTTGCCTCCAGCGCTTTGAGGTTTTCCTCCAAATGCGCTCTCTTCGTTGCGCCCAGGATCACCGAGCTGACCTGTGGTACGCGCAATATCCATGCGATGGCAAGCTGCGACATGGAGATGCCCAGTTCTTCAGCAAGACCGGTGAGCGCCCGAACTTTCTTAACGCGCTCTTCGGTCACCACGCTATCTGCCCACGAAGGATCGCGCGTTAAGCGGGTACTCTCGTCCGGCATCCCTTCGTTGTATTTCCCGGTTAGCAGTCCATACTTCAAGGGGCTCCAGGTAACCATACCGAACCCCAGGTCCTCGGCGGCCTGGACGAGCTCATCCTCCATCTTTCGACGGACGAACATGTTGTACTGCGGCTGCTCCACCATCGGCGCGTAGCCGCCCCACCTTTCAGCGATGTTGAAGGCCCTTGCAATCTGTACCGCGCGCCATTCTGAGGTGCCCCAATAAAGGATTTTGCCCTGGCGGACGAGGTCTTCCATGGCGCGCACGACTTCTTCCAACGGTGTTTCCGGATCATAGCGGTGGCAGAAGTACAGATCAAGATAATCGACACCCATGCGGGACAACGAAGCCTCACACGATTCTATGATGTGTTTGCGGGAAAGACCGCGACCGTTGGGGCCCGGCATCGTCTTCCAGAATACCTTGCTGGACAGTACCAGTGCTTCACGCGGCAGATCGCTGATGGCTTTCCCCATGACGAGTTCTGATTGGCCGTTGGCGTAAATATCGGCATTATCAAAGTAGTTAACACCATTCTCGTATGCCAGGTGGACCAGGTCGCTCGCTTTGGCGTTATCGATTTGATCTCCAAACGTCACCCAAGAACCAAACGACAACCTGCTCAATTTCAATCCGGTCCTGCCCATGTTCCTGTATTCCACTACATGCTCCTCCGCTTGTTATCTGTCTGATATGACTTAAGGATTATAAACGGTCCCCAGCTTGTGTCATAAGATTGTGGTGCTATACTCCAGCCGTTTAATGAAGGAGCAATTATCATGACGGAAGATAAGGGCAAATCAATGAGCGTTGACAGGATCCTTCTCATTGTCCTGTCTGTTCTACTCGCATTAGCCTTGATTTACATCGGTTTCGACATTTTCTCATCCGACGACAGTCCCGCTGCGACGGAAGAACCAGCAATGGCGCA
>JASFUN010000079.1:0-6905 GCA_050050255.1 Anaerolineales bacterium
GGATCCGGCGCAATCACGGGCTGGAACACGCCACCATCCACCTGCTGAGTCAGAAGTATCCGGACAGGTCCTTCGTGGGGCGCTCGGACGTGAGTGGTTTCTGGCTCTATGGCAACGTTCCCACCAGCGGTGTAGTCGAGGCCGTTACTGAAGCATTGTCTCGGTTACAGAATGGGGAACACCAACTCGCCGTCCATCCGAACTGCGGCACCAACTTCGTGACCGCAGGCGTCCTGGGTGGAACCGCATCTTTCTTATCGTTAGCAGGCAGCGAGGAGGAAGGATGGTCCTCCAGAATGGAGCGTCTGCCACTCGCGATCACGCTTACAACTTTGGCCCTCATCGTCGCCCAGCCGCTCGGCCGCGCGCTTCAGCGACACGTCACCACTCAAGGTGACCCCCTGGGATTACAAATCAAACATATTGAGCGCGTCCAGGACGGCAGCAGTGTGCTCCACCGCGTCCTCACCCATGACTGATATGAGCGACCTACCTCCAACAATCTACCACCTTTACGGTGACGATCACCTCGCCATGGAGGAATTCGTACAATCCCTGCAAGAAAAGCTGGGACCTGGCTCAACAGCAGCCATGAATGTGCAGGTTTTTTCAGCTCCCGGATTCAACTTTGCAGAGTTTGAAGAGAGCTGCCTCTCGATCCCGTTCCTCACCCCCCGGCGGATCATCGTTCTCGACGGGGTTGAAAATCTCCCCAAGGATAAAAAATGGCTCGAGCGCTTCCAGAGCCTGCTGTCAACTTTACCTGCCAGCACCGCACTCGTATTGATCGAAAGTCGCGATCCGGGCAGGTCCAACCGCAAACCATCGGCCCATCCCATTTCGAAATGGATCGCCGAACACCCGGAGATTAGCTATCGTCGCGAATGCACCGTACCCCGGGGCATTCACTTCGTCCAATGGATCCAGTCTCGCTGTTCAGAACTAGGAGGGGAAATCCTATCGGACGCAGCACAGCTTCTTGCCAATTGGGTGATCGAGGACCCGTTCCAGGCTGACCAGGAATTGCGAAAGCTGGTCGCCTACGTCGACGGCAGCCGTCCGATTAACTCAGATGATGTGCAAAAGCTAACACCGTTTCAATCACAATCTAATATTTTCGCGCTGGTTGACGCTATTGGTGAGAGGCAGGGTTCCCAGGCTCAGCGATTGCTGGCGCGCATCCTGCAGGAAGAGGATCCTGGTTATGCTTTCGCGATGATCGTGCGCCAGTTCCGGCTATTGCTGATCACCCGTGAGGCGATCGATCTCGGCACCCCCACCAGCGACGTCCTAAGCCTCCCCGCTTTCGTTGTCCGTAAGATCGAAGCGCAAGCGCGTGCTTTTAATGATCATGAACTCAAAGCAATCTATTCCAAGCTCCTGGACATGGACGTTGATTCGAAAACCAGGTCCATCGACCTGGAGGTGGGGATGGACACGCTCATCGCATCTATCGCCGTGGATGTCTGATTCAGCATGTGGTCGCTGATGCAGCCTACACGGATATAATGGATGCTCGCTCGAACGCCTAACGTCTCCTAATTTTCATCGTCGAGGCCGATCCAGAAGTGATCCTGCAGCAAAGTCTGGCTGGGTTTCACTTTCATGGCGGCCTCAACGATCTGCGCCTCAACTTCGATCGCATCTGGATGCACGAAACATAAGTTCGGCTTGTGGCCATATTTCAAATGGTAATACTCTGAGGCTTGCATGATCCTCTGCTCAATGGCAACCTCACGATTTTCATCGAACCAAAGCATGCCAACCTTCATCACCCACCTCCTCAGGTTGCAAACAACCTCTCCACCGTCCATCGGTCTCGACGGACATCGTGCGAGAGTACACAGGACAATCCGTCTTCCGTCTTCAACCGGAAGCGCCGGGCTACAGACCCGCCCGAGCGATCTTTTTTCAGCCGCGATGGTTTGTATGTTTCAATCCGACGCACTCTGCGCCTGCGCCCGCGCCACGTGAATTCCTGTGGCCAATGGCCTTCCCCGAACTCCGTTACCCGGGCCAGTTCAGTCAGCTCCCAGTCTCTCATTTGCAGACACCTCGTAGAATTGCCACCTCCGTCCAGACAAGACGTGCGGCGAACCTTGCGCGCGCTGATCGGTTTTGCCCGGAAAGCCCGCTGCTTTTCCGGCTTCACCGGGATCTCGCCTCACCTTCTTCAGATCGATATGCAAGGTTTGGGCCCGAGCGCTGCCCTTGCGACTCGCTGCGCCCACAACCTTCAAGGTCAGAAAGATAACCGTCCCGAGGAACACGCCCAGCGCGAACGCGCTCCCCGGAGCGAGGTCATTCACGATCGCGCCCAGAATCCCGAACTCAACCATGTGTCCTCCACCCTGAGCGCGCCAGCCGCACGGCGACATCCAGATCGCGCAGGCTCAGCCAGGCGACTTCCACCCTGCGGTTGAAGCGACGGGTCTCGAAGCGGAACAAACCGGGGGGTTGGTCGCCGGCACCGCCGCCCGTGGGGCCAAACGCCCGAACAACGGGACGACCCCGAAAGAGTTGCTCCACGCGCGGATCGCTCAGCGCCGGGCGGGTCACGACCAGGTGGATACCCGTTTCGACCCCCCGGGCAAGGATGTGCTCAACCGCCCGGGCGCTCTCCGGGCCAAGCGCGTGCATCAAATCGGTAAGATCATCGATAAAAAGCACCAGATGCGGCCGATCGAAGGAAGCCATGACCCGGCGGTCAACTTCCTCGGATAACCAGACCAGCAGTTCAGCAGCATACTCCGGGCTGGTCGCCAGATCAGTCAGCGCGTGCGGCAGGGCATCCAGCAGGGACAGCTCGCGGCCGCTGAGATCGATGCCCATGAATCGAACCTGGCTGTTGCGCGTCGTGAGGGCTAACGAGACCATGATCGTGCGCAGCAACTCTGATTTTCCGGCGCCAGCCGGCGCGGCCGCGAGCACGTGCCAGGTCTCGGGAAGGTTGAAATCGAGCACCAGCGGGTGACCATCCTCGGTCATACCGATCGCCGCGCTCAGCGGGTCTAACGCGCCCATGGCGTGCAGCAGAGGCAACAGCCGCAGCCCAGCGGAACGCTGAAATGGCACCTCAACGGTGAAGCCTTCATCGACCTGATCGACGTGCAGGTCATCCACGCCGATGCCGTCCGCAAAGCGATCCGCAACGCGCAGCAACTCGTCCTTCTGCATGCCGAGTGCCGGGGTGAGGTGGTACTCAACTCGGTCCTCCTTCACCACGCCGCCCTCCACACGCGCCGGGACCGACAGCGCGCTGAGCGCCGCCTCGATCTGATCCGCTTGTCGGTCGAGAAATGCCTGTCGATAGAACGCCCTTTCCATCGTGCACCTCCAATACCCTCTATTAGAACAGGTGTTCTATTTTAGCAGAACGGGTGTTCTGGTGTCAAGCGCCGCATATGGCGGTTCAACATGAACGAATACCGCACAGAGCGGGGTGTGCTACAATCAGCTTGCTGTGGGAAAACACGCAGATCAAGTCGATATTCGACCTTCCCCAATTGCGGGTAAATGGTATCCAGCTCAACCTCAGATGCTGCGCGCATCGATCGAGGCATGGCTGCAAGAGGCGCGGATCGAGCCTCTGCAAGGCCAACCGGTCGGGGTCATCGTCCCACACGCTGGACACCGCTACTCTGGTTCGGTCGCAGCGCATGCATTTGCCTACCTGAAAGACGCGGAAGCAGAGGTCGTCGCCGTGCTTTCGCCGCTGCACTCCCCGGTCGCTGAAGGGATCGCCACAAGCGGACACGCAGCCTACCGCACCCCATTAGGTCCAATCGAAGTGGATCAGAACCTGCTCCAGGAAGTTGAACGCGAAATCAGTGAGCGCCGGGGGATCCGCCTGGTCAGGTTGTATGCAGACCAGGAGCACGCCCTGGAGATCGAGCTGCCCTTCCTGCAGGTGGTATTGACAAAACCCTTCCGGCTGCTGCCTTTCATGCTGCGCGACCAGAGCGAGGGCACGGCTCGGAGCCTGGGGGAGGCGCTGGCAGAATCCCTGCGGGGGCAGAAAGCCCTCATCGTGGGCAGTTCGGATTTATCCCATTTCTACCCCCAGAAAGTCGCTGAGCAGCTGGATGCTGAGATGTTGCGGCGGGTGGAAGCTTTCGACCCCCATGCTGTGCTCACAGCCGAGTCTGAGGGGGTCGGGTTTGCATGTGGTCGCGGCGCGGTTGCCGCGACGCTTTGGGCTGCTCGAGCGCTGGGGGCTGACACGGTGCAGGTTGTGGACTACGCCACGTCGGGTGATGTCACCCACGATTTCGACTCGGTCGTCGGCTATGGCGCCGCCGTGATTGCGCGCCATGAGGGATGAGCAGGCGCAGAGGACTGTTTGAAGACCTGCCAATATCCAATATAATCACACGTTAGAGTTCACATGGACGCTTCCATCTGGATCACGATTTTACGGCTCGCCGCAGTCGCGCTGTTGGTTTTCGCCAACGGCTTCTTCGTTTCGGCTGAGTTTGCGCTCGTCAGCGTAAGGCGTACCCGTGTCACTGAACTTGTAGCGCAAGGCAACTCGCGCGCCCGCTGGGTCCAAAGGGCGATAAACGAACCCGATCGTTTCATCGCTGCGACTCAACTGGGCATCACGCTCGCCTCGCTGGGTTTGGGCTGGATCGGAGAGCCCGCTTTGGGGGTGCTACTACGGCCGGTCATCGCGCTCTTCCCGGTCGGGATCGAGCAGGAACTCTCACACAGCCTGTCTGCCGGCATAGCATTTGCGATCATAACCTTCCTGCACGTCGTCGTTGGCGAGCTGGCACCCAAATCGATCGCACTCCAGAATCCGGAGCGCACTTCGCTGATCGTCGCACAACCGACGATCTGGACTGAGGCATTCTTCAAACCCGCAATCTGGCTCTTAAACGGCGCTGGCAACGCGCTTCTGCGCTGGGCCGGCGTGCAGCCTGCGGCTGGCCACGAACTCGTCCATTCCGTCGAGGAGCTGAAAATGCTCGTCCGACAATCGGCGGAGGGCGGTATCGTCGGGAATCATGCCGAGGAGATGCTCACAGCGATATTCGACTTCGGTGAATTGCTCGTCCGCCAGGTGATGATCCCGCGTACCGAAATGATCGCCGTCCGTGAAGATGCGACGATACCCGAAATCATGAAACTGGCGGTGAAGCACCCTTTCACCAAGTTCCCGGTTTATGCAGAAAACCATGACCAGATTCTGGGGATCGTGCACCTCAAGGACACCATCCCCTACTTCAATAACGGGCCGGAAGAAAACGGGAAGACTAATGCGCGCGACATCATGCGCGAGGCGATCTTTATCCCCGAAACCGCGCACGTCAACACCTTGCTTCAATTTTTCCGGGCGCGGCAGCGTCACATCGCCATCGTCCTGGACGAATACGGCGGGACCGCCGGCATCGTGACGCTGGAAGATCTGCTTGAAGAGATCGTCGGGGAAGTTAGCGATCCGTTCGACACACAAGCAGACATCCAACCTCTGCCGGATGGCTCAGCGCTCGTCGATGGCCTTACCTTGATCGAAGATGTCAATGAACACTTCAACCTCAACCTCGAAGATCCTTATTACGACACCATTGCCGGATTTGTGCTCGGTCGCCTGGAACGGCTGGCGCAGGTTGGCGACGTCGTTACAGACAAGGACGTGCGGCTGCGCGTTGAAGCGATGGACAGTTTCCGAATTGCCAGGATTTCCATCCTTCCCAGAAACAACAACGCTGCCGAGGCGAACGCGACCCCCCCAGAATCAACCGCCGAAGAGGTTTGAAGCCGATGTACGTCGAGGTGGCGGTCAACCTCCCACCTGTGCGCGGCACGTTTGATTACCACCTCCCGCCCAATCTGCGAACATCGATCCGTCCCGGTCACCTCGTCACAGCCCCATTTGGCCGACGCAGGGTTCAGGGGGTCGTGATCCGCACCAAGAAACAACCTTCCGTACCCGAGACGCGCCCGATCGACGAACTGCTCGATCCCAAGCCGGTCATGTCGCTGCAGCAGATTGAGCTTGCGGATTGGATGGCGGACTATTACCACGCGCCGCTCATCGAGAGCCTGAACCTGATGATCCCCGCGGGGTTGAGCCAGCAAGCCGATTCGATTTACCGCCTGATGGACGAATCTGCCGTCGGCGAATCCGACCTTCAGGATCGAATCATCTCCCTGCTGAAGAGCCGCGGGGATCTGCGTGGCCGCCAAATTGGTCGATCGTTGCAGAGACGGCGCTGGCAGCCCTCCATCGAAGCATTGGTGCGCAAAGGCGTTGTGGAGCGCTCATCGATCCTGGATCCACCGCGGGTTCGACCAAAAACAGTTCGCATCGTCCGGCTGGCGGTATCGCCGGCGGAAGCCCGTTCCCAGTACGACCAGCTGGGTCGTCCTGGTGCCGAAGCGATCAAACGCCGCCAGGCGATGCTCGAGACGCTGATCTCGGAAACGGACCCGATCGAGGTCACCTGGCTGTACGCGGAACACAACGCCAAATCCTATGATCTGGATCTGCTCCAGGAACGCGGCTTGATAAGTATTGGCGAGCGCGAGGTTATCCGGGATCCGGTTGAGGAGATCGAGTTTGTGCCCACACAAGCCCCCTCGCTGACCGCTGATCAAGCTGAAGTCTGGGAAAGGATCGCCGGAAGCCTCCGAAATAAAGATGGCTCTGGGCCGCGCCCATTCTTGCTGCACGGCGTCACCGGTTCCGGCAAGACCGAGATGTACCTGCGCGCCGTGGAGGAGACGCTGTCGCAGGGACACTCGGCGATCGTGCTCGTCCCCGAAATTGCGCTGACACCTCAGACCATCCGGCGCTTTCTGGCCCGCTTTCCGGACGAGGTTGGTCTGAGCCATTCACAGCTGTCAGAAGGTGAGCGCTTCGACACCTGGCGCCGCTGCCGGGATGGCGAGATCAAAGT
>JASFUN010000080.1:0-6904 GCA_050050255.1 Anaerolineales bacterium
AAGCCGAGGTGCTTTGTCCTCAACCTGTTACGCATGCCGATCGCGACCAGGTGATCGATGCAGCGCGCCATTTGGTTTCGGAAGGTGCAGACATCGCCATCGTCACAATGGCCGAGTTCGGAGTTGGATATGCCAGCGCCGACGGCAGCGGCCACGTCCCGGCGCTGAAGACTGAGATTGTCGACCCGACCGGTGCCGGGGATGCCTTCACCGCCGCGGTCATTTTCGCGCTGCACAATGAGATCCCCCTCGATGAGGCTGTGCTGCTAGGCGTCTCCGCCGCCTCGCTGACCCTGCGCTCGCCGGGTACGGTGGCTCCGGATCTTTCGCTTGAAAGGCTGTACGATGCGCTGCCATAAGCTTTGTGCAGCTGCCAGTGAGCCAAAAACGTGCAGGCGTTCAGATCCCACAGTGCAGCGCCGATGAGTTCAGCAACCTTGATCCCACCCCGAAATGTCCAATGGCTGCACCTGAAACCGCAGGTCGCCGAGGCTCTGCGTGAGGGCGAGCCAGTAGTGGCACTTGAGTCCACGGTGCTCACGCACGGGCTCCCCAGACCCGTCAACCTTGAACTCGCCCGATATGCAGAAGCCGCCATCCGCTCCGGAGCGGCGACACCCGCCACGATCGCCATTTATAAAGGTGCCGTGAAAGTCGGGTTAAGCGACGTCGAACTTGAGCGGCTCGCACTGGACCCGGATGCCGTGAAAGTCAGCCGGCGAGATCTGGCTATCGCCGCGAACGGCGTGCTCAATGGCGGCACGACCGTCGCCGCCACCATGTACATCGCGCATGCAGCCGGCATCAAGGTCTTCGCTACGGGAGGGATCGGCGGGGTCCACCGCGGCGACAGCGGGGACATTTCAGCCGACCTGCCTGAACTCCGCCAAACCCCCGTGACCGTGGTCTGTGCGGGTGCAAAATCGATCCTCGACCTGCCCCGCACGCTGGAATGGCTGGAGACGGGTGGTATCCCGGTGCTTGGCTGGCAGACGGACACATTCCCGGCTTTCTTTTCACGCAGCAGCGGGCTGCCGATTCACAAACGCGTAGACACGATCGGCGAGGCGTCGGCGATCATCCTGAAGCACCGTGATATGGGGCTGCAGTCGGGCATATTGCTGTGTGTACCCTGTCCGGAAGACACCGCCGTCCCATTCGACAAAGCCGAGGCTTTGATCGAGGAAGCAGAACGCGCGGCAGAACGCGCCTCCATCCACGGCAAGGATCTGACGCCGTTTCTCCTGGATTATCTCTCCGAGAAAACCGACGGGGCAACGCTTCAATCCAATCTAGCGTTGCTGCAGCAGAACGCGCGCATCGCCGCCGAATTAGCCGCGGCCATCGAAGATCAGCGTGGTTAGGTGGATCCTCTAGGTTAAACGAAAACCCCGGTCATCCAATCGACCGGGGTGCATTAATCGAAGCTGTTTACTTGAAGATCTAAGCGCTTTCCTTTGCCGAGATGACGGTAAAGCCAACCGCGCCAGGACCGATGTGAGCTCCGATCACCGGCGTGATGTCGACCGAAGCGATCTTACCCTCCGGGAGCTTGGCTTTGACCTGGTCGAGCAGGGCGCGTGCTTTCTCATCAGCGTGCGTATGGACAAGCGCCAGGCGTTCGAAAGGCTTTTTCTCCTCAAGAAGCTCGAGCAGACGTTTGCTGGCACCGTTGCTCGTTCGCACCCGCTCCGATGTTGGCTCACCTTCATACATCTTCAGCAGAGGTTTAATCTGCAGCAGACTGCCTATCCCGGCGATCGCCCCGTTCATCCGTCCACTCCTGCGCAGGAATTCGAGCGTCTCAAGCGCGGCGAAAACGTGCGTTCGACCGATCTGGTCGTCCAGGATTTCCAGGATTTCCTCCATGGACTTGCCCGCTGCAGCCGCCTGAGCAGCTCGCTCGACGAGGAAACCAGTGCCCAGGCTCAACTGGCGTGAGTCCAGGACGGTTACAGGTACGGAGCTCGTCCGTTCTGCAGCCACGCGAGCGACATCAACCGTGGCGCTCAGGCTTATCGAGATGTGAATCGAGAGTATCGCGGAGGCACCTTCCTGCGCCAACCGGTTGTAAACATCGATGAAAGTTTCCGGGCTCGGTGTGGCTGTAGTTGGCGGTGGATCCCAGTCCGGCAAGCGTTCATAGAACTGCTCGCGCGTCAACTCGACGCCGTCCAGATAACCCTGCTCACCAACGTTGATGAAAAGAGGCACAACCGTGATGCCGTATTTTTGGATAAGCTCATCCGGCAGATCACACGTGCTGTCTGTCACTATGCGTATCGTCATCCTGAGAAGTTCCCCTTCATTAACTGTTGAAATATTTAACCCTAATCTATCCGATTCGTTACCTTTTAGTCCAGTCTAATCGCTGATCAAACCCAGCAACTGCTTCCGCACGTTCTCGTCCTCGGCCAACACAACCTCTGTGCGCATGAGGCTGCTCGGCTGGCTGACGCCCCGCATCACCGCGCAGAAGTGCGTGCCTTCCAACGCCACAGCGATGCCCACCGGCTCGAGTTTCGCACTCAGGAAATCAGCGATCTGGTGCGTCAAGCGCTCCTGGACCTGCAGCCGCCGGGCGAAGACCTCCACCACTCTGGGGATTTTGCTCAAGCCGACGACTTTCTCGCCGGGGATGTAAGCGACATGCGCCTTCCCGTAGAACGGCAGCATGTGGTGTTCGCACAAGCTGTAGTAGGTGATATCTTTCACCACAACCGGGGCACCGTAGGATTCGGAAAACATCGCTCCGTTGATCACGGAGTCAAGGTCGACCTCGTACCCGCTGGTGACTTCGCGCAGCATCTTTGCCACACGCTTGGGTGTGTCTTGAAGACCTTCACGATCAGGGTCCTCCCCTACACCTTCAAGCAGCAACCGCACCGAATCCAGCATCACCGCATCCGGTGAATCCGAGGAGCGTCTGGCCATCACCTGCTCAAGTTTTCCACTATCATGGCTGGCCTCGCGCACAGGTATCGTGCGAAAGAACAGATCCTGATCTTCACTAACGACGTAATTGTTCAACATGTGTCACCATCCTTGATGAATGTTCGATGGCTGCATTGTACACATTATCCGAGGTATTGTCAAGTGTTTGTCTATATATTGTTTATATAAAGGGGAGATGACTACAAAAAGCAAGCCGGCGAGTGATTTCCAGCACCTGCCAATGCGCATTCCAGGGCATACAATCCCACCGGATTGTGGTTTTGCAGGGAAACCGGATGGCCGTGCCGTTCCCCGCCCTGCTCCTACGAGATGAGGTTTGATGACTGTGGAGCCGGCTAGATTTCAGAAGAGGACCTACAGTGTCGGGAGGTTCCTGGCCGACGTCAAGCTGCTCGTGCGCTCCCTATGGACCCGGCGTGCAGATCCCGATCGATCAGAAACTCTCGAGCGCGACTTTTCCGAGCGGATCATGCTCGCCGTAACGCAGGTGAACGGCTGCCGCTACTGCGAGTACGGCCACTCGATGGCAGCGCTGCGCGTCGGCGTCACGGAGCAGGAGCTGGCGGCCATTAAAACCGGCGAATTAAACGAATCCTCAGCATATGAGGTACCCGCTCTGCGTTTCGCTCAACACTATGCTGCCGAGGGCGGGGCACCCGATGATCAAGCACTCGAGGCCTTGATTCTGAACTACGGCGAGGCACGTGCAGCCAGGATTTTGTTGACGATTCGTATGATCACCATTGGCAACCTGCTGGGCAACACATTCGATGCTGTGCTGTACCGGCTGCGCGGGCGACAGGTTGCCTCCGGCAGCGTGCTCCAGGAAATCAGCGTACTGCTCCTGGCTGTGTTCTCCATCCCTATCCTGCTGCTGATTGGTTTGGCCAGCCTGGGATCCCGCTTGATCTCAAAAGCGGCAGGTCCGCCGGATCTTCCAGCAGAAGTAAAGGCGACATCCCTGGCCGCTGATAAAACAGATCGGGGCAAGAAATGACAAGCAATCGACGCAGTTTATTCATCCTTTTCGGCACATTGGTCGTCGTGATGATGGGCTTCGGGATGGTCATCCCCCTGCTGGGTTTCTACGTCAAGCACTTCTCTGCCGGTGGGGCTGCACTTGGAATGCTGATGTCGTCCTATGCCATCACGCAGTTTTTCTGCGCCCCGATCTGGGGGAATCTGAGCGATCGTTTCGGCCGTAAGCCCATCCTTGCCATCGGTGTCCTGGGCAACGCCATCTCACAGTTCTGGTTTGGGATGGCAACCCAGTTATGGATGCTTTTTGCGGCGCGCATACTGGCAGGTGTACTTTCCTCGGCAACGCTCCCAACCGCCATGGCTTACATCGGTGACACAACCTCCGAAGAAGAACGCGGCGGGGGCATGGGCATCCTTGGCGCAGCGATGGGTATTGGCATGGTCATCGGACCCGGGCTGGGTGGTTTGCTTGCCCGCAATTCGCTTTCGCAGCCCTTCTTCCTCGCTGCGGGTCTCTCGCTCCTGGCGCTGGCTTTGGTCATCATCTACCTGCCCGAGTCGCTAGACACGACTCAGCGCACTATCAAGCTGGAGAACCCGGCTTCCCAGTTCGGCGTGATGTGGCGGGCGTTGAACAGCCCGATACGCGTCCTTTTGCTTGTGACTGCTTTGATGAGCTTCGGGTTGACTAATTTTGAAGGCGTGTTCAGCCTTTATGCGCTCGAACGCTATGGCTATGGTCCTCAGCGTGTAGGCTTTATCCTGATGCTTATCGGTCTAACCTCAGCCATCGTCCAGGCTGGGTTGACCGGGCCTCTGAGCCGGTCGGTCGGAGAGGTCAATATCCTGCGCGGTTCCCTGCTGGTAAGCGCACTGGGTTTTATCGCTATGACGTGGGCTGAAACCTACGGATGGGTGATCGCCACGACGCTCTTCTTCATCATCGGCAACGCCATGCTGAGACCGGCGACAGCTTCATTGATCTCCAAGCGCACCCCTTCTGGTCAGGGCATCTCGATGGGTCTCAACAACGCCTTCATGAGCCTCGGCCGGATTCTGGGTCCTTTGTGGGCCGGGTTTGCATTTGATTACGGAATCCAGCTGCCCTATTACAGCGGCGCGGTGATCATGGCCGCAGGGCTTTTTGTAAGCCTATTCTGGCTTGCTTCCAGGGATCGTTCGGCCGGGGTTGCACAAACCGACAGCGGTGAGGCGATCTAGTTACAAGCCAAGCTTATCCCGATCGCTTGACGAGGCGCGCCCGCACGTCAAGAGCCCACGCGCCTGCCTGCCCCGGCATCACGCGCAGCGGGTTGATCTCGAGCTCCGCCACTTCATCCAGCGTATCGGCAAGCTGGCCCACACGCAGGATCGTCTCGATGACCGCCTCGCGGTCAACCGCCGTCAGGCCGCGGAAGCCGCTCAGTCGCCGGCCGGCCCAGGTGGTTTCGATGAGCCTTTCAGCGTCTGGGCGTGTGAGCGGCGTGAGCTCGAAGGCCACATCCTGAAGTGCTTCGACCTCCACACCTCCCGCCCCGAACATCAGTAATGGGCCAAATTGCTCATCCCGCACAAACCCGAGGATGACTTCCTGACCTTCTGGCAGGTAGGGTTGGATGACCACCCCGCGCATGTGCAGAGATGGGGCCGCACCCTGCACGCGCTCGGACAGTTTCTTGAAAGCTTCCTTTACAGATCTTTCTGACTGCAGGTTCAGCGCCAGCGCTCCGAGGTCGGATTTATGCACTAATTCAGCCGCCTCCACCTTCATCACCACCGGAAAGCCGATCTCCTTTGCCGCCTCACATGCCTGTCCTTCGTCGATGGCGAGGCGCTGATCCGGGATCGGAATCCCGAAGCAAGCCGCCAGGTCCGCAGAAGTTGAGGGGAGCAGAAATCCATGCTTATCGATCTCGGCCTCGGCGATAACCTGCCGCGCTTCGATCAGGCGCACATCCGTAAACTTAATCGGCTCTGACAGCTCCTGGCCCAATTGACTCGCCCGCTGGTGAAGCACCCGCAGAACAGACGCTGCCCGCTCCGGAAAGCGGTAATCGGGGATGCGCGCACCCCTGAAAAGCCTCGCCGCGTGCGCGATCAACTCCTCGCCCATCAGTGCCACTACGACGGGTTTCTCGCTGGATTGGACCAGCGGGATGATCGCCCCGGCTACCTCCGCTGCGGTCGTTACGGGCGGCGGGGGCAGGATCACGATCACGCCGTTCACCTGCTCGTCTTCAAGCAGCATTCGCAGGCAATCTGCATATTCCCGCGGGCCGGCTCCCGCCAGCATGTCCACCGGGTTCTTGAGGCTTGCCGCCTCGGGCAGCAGGCCGGCGATCGCCTCTGTGGTCTCTGGGCTCAATCGCGCCAGGCGCAGACCGTTGGCGACAAGCGCGTCGGCTGCGATCGCTCCCGGTCCTCCAGCGTTGGTCAGCACGGCCATATTGGGCCCCTCCGGGAGCGGACACCATGCCAGCGCCCTGGCCCAATCGAACATCTCCTCACTATGTCTGGCGCGGATCACCCCGGCTTTGCGAAAGGCGGCATCAAACGCATCGTCGCTGCCCGCTAGCGCGCCGGTGTGGGAAGCCACCGCCGCACGACCCGCATCGGACTGCCCTACTTTGATCGCCACCACCGGTATGCGGCCTGTCACCTTGCGCGCCTGTTGGATGAAGTTCCGCCCTTCGCCGATGCCCTCCAGGTACATGGCTACCACCCGCGTGTTCACATCCTCGGCCGTCGGCGGCAGCAGTTCACCCTCATTCAGGTCCATCTGGTTGCCGAGGCTGATAAGCCTGGAGAGCCCAAAGCCCTGGCCGCGCGCCCAGTCGATCACCGCTTCGCAGATTGCACCAGAGTGTGACAGGAAAGCGATATCGCCCTGGATAGGACCTGGCAAAGGCAGGAAGGAGGTGTCGATCGGAAGATGAGTGTCCAGGTATCCGATGCAGTTAGGACCGAG
>JASFUN010000081.1:0-6893 GCA_050050255.1 Anaerolineales bacterium
CGCCTTCTGCAGAGGCTTTGCGCTTCGGGTTTTCCAATCGTGGAAGGTGGGCGCGCGAACGCAGGATGGCCTCGACTTGCATACTGGCATTTCGGCTTGTCATCGTCCACCCCCTGTGTAGCGCAGGAGATCCTTGCGCCCGCGCAGCGCCTGCACCGAACTCAACCCCAGCTTTCTCAGCAAATCCATCAGCTGCGCCTGGTAGGAGCGGTAGAGATTACTGATCCGCCGGGCGCCCCATGCGGGGTCTATGAGCAATGAGAGTTCTGGATCGGTGGTTGTAAGGCCGTAGGGGCATCCCCGCCCGCGTTCGCAGTTTTTGCAGCGTGTGCAGCCCAGGGCGATTAACTCGGCGGTGCCAAGGATAGCTCCATCGGCGCCCAACGCGATCGCCTTGGCGATATCATGCGCGCTGCGGATGCCCCCGCTGGCCATCACAACGATCTCGTCGCGAATGCCCTCTTCGATGAGGTACTTATGCACCTTTGGGATGGCGAATTCGACCGGCATGGCTATGTTCTTCTTTGCAATCTCCGGAGCTGCACCGGTGCCGCCGTATGAGCCGTCGATCTGCAGGATGTTCGCGCCGGCGTAGTAGGAGCCCACTGCGACCATATCGATGTCGGTCGGGGTAGAAACCTTGACCGAGATGAGCGCCTGTGGATTGATCGTCTTAGCCCAGTCGAGATGCTTGCGGTGATCTTCGACCGAGTAGACGCTGTGGAAGGGGAAGGGTGAAAACAGGCTTACCCAGGGCACCGATTCGCGCATCTCCGCAACAACCACGGTGGTCTTATCACCGAGCAGGTGGCCGCCGAGGCCGGGCTTGGCACCCTGCGCATACTTGAACTCGACGATGCGGGCGCGCTGGATGGTCTCCTCGCGCACCCCGAAGAGGCCGGTGGCGATCTGGGTGATGACGTGATCCTTGTAGGGCACGAGCGATTCGGGGTAGCCGCCCTCGCCGGTCGAGCTGAAAGTGCCCCACTGCCTGGCGGCCATCACCCGGGCGAGCATGACCTGCTCGCTGACGGACCCAAAGGACATCCCTGCCCCGTACCAGGGGATCGGGATCTGGATATCTGCGCCATCGGGCCGCTTGTTGAGCGCGATCGAGGTGTCGATCTCGGCTTCGATGGGCAGCCAATCATCCCGGGGAAGAAAGTTGAACTCCAGGACATCGAAACCGCCGCCGGAGGCGCCGCGCTGATGCTGGCGCGGCGCGGCGCCCGGCCGGCCAGTCTCGGATTGTTCCCAGACCGACAGGATCAGGTCGGCTGTCCAGCGCTGGTCTCCCAGCGCCGGCGGCGGCTCATCTGCGTGCGGCCAGAATTTGAAGCCTTCGCGCAGCGCGTGGGTGTGTTTCTCCGTGACAGCTGGCGGAAACTTCGCATCAGCCATTTTGAGCCTCCTCATACCCCTGCACCCCAGCAAAAGCCTCCCGTTCCAGGTCGGCCTGGAACATCGCCCGTCCCATCTCGCCGCGCAGCCGCCGCACCTCACGCAGGCCCATGGCGCCCAATATCTCGAGCATCTGGTCGCGCCAGGAGCCGACCAGGTTCACGACGCGCTGACGGCCCCAATCCGGCTTGAAATCCATCAACTTGAGGCTGGAACGATCAGGATGTGTATATTCCCCTTTGAATTCAGCCTGCAGAGCGATCAGCAGCGGCGTGTCCAGTGCTACGGCGTCTAGTCCGCAGATGATCGCCTTAGGCACGTGCTCTGCAGCGGCGATGCCCCCGCTGCCGATCAGGGTGATGCGCTCTCTGAGGCCGTCTGCAACCAGGCTGCCGTGGACACTGCGGATAGCATCAAGCACGAATCCGCGCTCCGTACGGCCGTGGTAATCGGCCGTCAGGTGTAGGAAATCGACGCCTGATTCGACCGCTTCGGTTGCTTCTACCTCGTCAAATGGGACACGCAAGCCAATGACAATCCCGGGGCGTTCTTGCCTCAGTGAAGCGGCTACAGCGCGGTCCCAGCGGGTCAGCTCGAGCATATCCGGGGCCGGGTCCAACCCCGCCAGGCGTTTGCTCTCAGCCGGGTCGAGGATTGGCGCCAGCGCTGTCCCGTTCAAACCAGAACGGAGTGCCTGCTCGAGCGGCAGGATTAAGCGTGAGGCGAGTTCGGCTGCGGCGGCTTGAAGCGGAACCGCGATTTTTGAGTCCTCCAGCGGCAGGTCGAGCAAATAGGGGGTGGGGAGGCGCAGGTTGTTCATGCTCCCCGAAGTCAGCCGATGGTTTTCGTCGAATTGAAGCAGCAGCGGTTTTGCGCCGATATCTACGGCTGTGGAGATGAACTCGCGCCCGTGGATCCCATCTCGCGTCGGCCGGACGATCTCGGACATGTCGGTCCACATCCCATCCCAATCCTGTCCGCCGAACCCTCCGCCATACCCGGCGCCGCGCACCGGCACACGCCCGGTGCTCGCCTCGTAGATGGCTGTGTCGACCATATCGGGCGTGAAGAAGGAATCCCCGAGCTTGAGGCGCTCAGGATTGGGCTGCACGGTTACCATATCTGGATACTGTACGGTGCAGCGCAGGCAGCCCACGCAGTGCTGCGGGCGGGGGGCAAAACCGCCGATTGGACCGGAGAATACGCCGTACATGCAGGGTCGACTCATCACGACGCGCATGTCGCCGCGTGTGTGGATGATCTCCCCGATCAGCAGCTTCGCCAGGCCGAAGCGGCTCACCTTGACGTTGAAGCGATGCGGATGCCCGGGCAGGTTTGGAGCTTGGTGTGTGTGGATTTGATAGCGCGCGTAGCTCATGGCAGCCTCCGGTAGTGGGGGCGGTCAGATGCTGATAAACAAAAAGGCACGCAGGACGTGCCGGGGGCTGTGGTGTTCGGCATGCAGGTCCTTCCTGAAGATTTCCAGACGCTTTGTCTGACCACCGCCGGCCCTTTTGGCCCGGGTGTCACCACCTGGTTTTGAGGGCAAGCTTACTCGGAAGGGAGAGTGGAACCTGTGGCGGGCTCCGGAGGCATCCGCTGATCTGTCGATTTTCCCCTTACACTGAAAAGGGTTAACCCCGCTTCTGGCGGGGAACCTCCTCCTCGTGATCTCGACCGCAGTAGAGATCCATACGCTGGTCTCCCGTTATTCAGTTGTAGGTCCGTCATCGGACTGCGGCGATTGTAGCAAAAGGACCCAGATGGGTCAATAGAGGCGGATAGCTGTCATCTATTGGCTGGCCTCTAATCGGCGTACACCTGCGAGGTAAATTGGTCCGGCCGCGGCGCCGGCCAGGAGCGCGTATACGTGGTAGACGAGCGCCCAATCAAATCCTAACCAGATCACCTGATGGGCGAGGAAGGTCAACCAGCCCAGCAAGCCGCCGACCGGCATAGTCGCGAGCACGGGCAGATCGGGCCGGCGTCTGTGCAGGATGACGATCGTCGGGAGGGCCAGGAAAAACCAGCCGGCGAGCCCCAACAGAGTGGCGTAGAACCAGACGGGGATACCGTCCCCGCTGTAGTCTCCTGCGACCTGGAGGTAGACTGCGAAGTAGGCCAGGCTCACAAGGCTGCCCAAAGCGTAGGCAGCCAGCGACCAGGCGACTCGTACCAACCAGAGGCCTATGCTGCTAGTTTTGACCAATGCAAGCTTTCCGGTCGAACTGAATCTAAAGTGCGAGATCAGCCCCAGCTGCGGGGATGGTCAAGCCACGCTTGGATCGCTCTGCATGATGCCAAAGCGGTTGCCCTCGGTGTCCTCGCAGTACGCCAGCCAACCGATACCGGGGACGGCGCCCTTTGGGCGGACGACCTTGCCGCCGTTGGCCTTGATCTTCTCGACCGCTTCATTAACGGACTCGACGTCGATCGTGTTTTCAGTGCTGCTGTCGGGATCTTCCCTGCGGGCCAGACCGCCGTCTATTCCGGGTTCATCCTCCGGCCCGGTCGAGACGAACCAATATTCCATCGGACCCTCCCATTTCTGGAAAGTCCAGCCGAAGGTCTGCTCGTAGAATTTAATCGCCCGTTCCGGATCGTCAGCCGGCAACTCGAAGTGCACAACACGTCCCATAACACTTACCTCACTTTCCTGTCTGATCTGAAGGCTTAGCGCTAGACGAACACAACTTCTTTCCTGATCACCTCATCGATATCCAGCATAGAACTGAAGAACAAATGGTAAGCGCTGGCAACGGCGTCATCACCTTCGCCCCGCAACCGGTCCAGGGCCGCGTAATCATGAATTTTGAAGATCCAGTATGAGGATTGTTCACCGCCCAGCCCTCCGCTGGCAGCCAACACCTCCGTGATCCAATCGGCTTGCTCGACTGCGACGTGAAGCGACTTGGCGGCATCTCCATACTCGGGTTTGAAATCGAGGGGCCAATTGAAGCGAATGATTAAGAAAAGTCCAGGACCTTTTGGACTACCTGGCATGGACGGCTCCTTTTAATCAATAATCGATTTGATCCAACCAATTATTGAGTGCATGGGCGAGTTCATCCGACGACCGGGCGTTCTCCACTTCATCCGGGGTCGGACACAGTGAAGAGACGACTTTAAAGCGGTGGTTCGCCTGTGGGGCGATCACAAAGGATAGGTTGCCGGGTACGTCGGTTCCGAATAACTCCTCGATGCGCTCCAAGCTGCTCTCCGGTGGGACATAGGGGTCGTATTCACCGAATGCGAACAGCCCGGGCTGTTGAGCGTTCCTGAGCGCATCCTCAGGATCGTAGTTGATGATGCTAGCATCAAAGCCGATGACCCCGAACGGGATGATCCGTCCAACCGTGGCGCCGAGGCGGGTCAGACGAAGCTGGTTGGCCGTTCTCCGATCTAAATCGTCACCCTGAGACCCTTCACAGGCGAAGACATTCCGGTAGGTATCCTGCATTTGCGTCTCGACCGGGGTCGTTGGTCCGGCCAGGCTGATGAAAAATGCAACGTTATCATGTTGAGCGGCGGTGAGGTTTGCGATCCAACCGCCCTGGCTGTGCCCCATAACCCCGATTTTTTGCGGGTCGATGCTTTCGTGCCCTTGAAGATGTTGGACTGCGGCGTAGATGTCGTCGGCACGTCCCTGGAAATCGTTGTTGAGCCATGAACCGCTTGATTTCCCCATGCCGCGCTTGTTTACCAGCATGACGGCGATGTCGCGCGGGATGAAGATGTCCAACACATACGCCTCGATGAGCCCGTCACCGTAATCCTGGTACAGGGAGTCACCTGAGCCAGTTATAAACACGACCGCAGGTTTGCGTTCGTTTCCACCATCTGGAATGAAGATGTCGGCTTCAAGCCGGGCTTCCGGGGTGGTGATGAACGTGGATTCGTGAATGATGCCAGGCTGAAGGACTATCGTGTTCCAGTTATCAGCCGGGGGCACGTAGGAAGGTTTGTCCGCTCTGTACGCAAGCCCGGCTAGAACCACCACAGCGATCGCGCCAAACGCAAGCGTGAGGTTCTTCCTGGTCATCAACTGCATGAATTTTCGCCTTCCCGGCTCAGAAGAATGCGGCAGACTCAAATTATACGATAAAAATGGTCCTAATTTCTTACGGGAAGGTTATCCAAAAGTGTCTGCTCGTGTTTAGCGCCAAGCTTGAGCGTGATTCAAACGCAAAGGGGCACGGCAGCGCCGTGACCCATGCGACGGTTGGTTTTCGACCCAACGATCTAGATCAAGTTATGCAACGCTTCTACCTCTCCCGGTCAAACGCGCTGCGAAAGCGTTTAATGATTCGTAGTAAGGCTTGATGCTCGGGATATAGTGGCGTTCATCTGCCGAGTGGGGCCCGACGCCTGATTGACCCCAAACGACCCCCTGGCCGCGCGGCGCGAAGCGGGCGCTGGTTCCGGGGAGCTTGCGTCCCAGGCCGGGTTTTTTCCCGGTTGCCTGCTCAACGGCAGCGATCAAATCCTGCAAGTACGGATTATTTTCATCGCAGGTCACACCCGGTTCGGCGGCGATGATCGTGCGCGCTATCTGGTTGGAAGCGCAGTAGTCAGTTATTGCAGCAACCAGCTCATCGAGTGCATCCTCCGGGATCGGCCTGACTTCCAGGCCGAGCAGGGCCGCCTCAGAAGTCACGTTGAATATGCCTGGTTCGCCGGTCCGGATGTATGGGAAGCGCACTTGCGAGCGCCATCCATCCTGGCCTTCCTGGGTTAGGTAAGAGTACATGATGCCCAGCAGCTCCCCCTGAACTGTCAGGATTTGCTGGCTCAGGTCAGGATGGGCAGCGCGAAGACCCGTGTGCCCACGGGCCCCTTTGAGCTTGAATTCCATACGCAACAGCCCACGGTTCTGGGTGCAGATCTGCCCCACGCTTTCGTCGCCACGCTCCCCGGTCCGCTCGCCGGCGATGAGCAGTTCCGGCGCGTATCCCAAACGCTGCTTTAAATCAGCGAGCACATGTGGGGTGCCGAAGGCATCCCCTTCGCCAATCTCTTCGTTTCCTATCAGCAGCAAGTTCACAGGTGCAGTTCTTCCGTCCGCAAGTTGGTCTTTCATCCAGACCATCATCGTGGCGACGACTGTTTTCATGTCTGCCGCGCCGCGACCAACCAGGTAATCGCCTGAGATGACCGGGTTGAACTGCCTGTCATCCGGATCAGGCTCCACGACGTCGAAATGGCCGCAGAGCATGGCGGGTGCCTTCACCTGGCCCGGGAAAGCCGCCAGGACTGCAGGGAATTTGCCCTTGTCGTAAAAGGTGACCTCGCAGCCGGCGTCGATAAGGTAATCGTGGATGAGCGTCGCGGCACGGTCAACTTCGTCGTGCCGCTGCCTCTCGAAAGGCGCGTTGGTAATTGAGGGAATACGGATCAACGATTGGGCCAGCTGTAGGACCTCCGCAACTTTGTCGGAAGCTTCGATCTGAAGATGCGCGCCGCTCCCTGGGCGAAAGCGGATGGGAACCTGG